>JAXDOA010000211.1:0-5246 GCA_034669125.1 Hyphomicrobiales bacterium | reverse complement strand
AAAGCTCTTCGCGAGCGACCTGCCGCGCGTGGCAAAGCTCGTCGAAAGCTCAGGCATCAAGGCGAGCGAGGCGAAGTAAGGACTTCGTAGGGTGGGCATCGGCGCGAAGCGCGATGCCCACGCGCCGGTTGAACAGCCGGGGCAATACGTGGGCATGCTTCGCATGCCCACCCTACGGCTTATTCACCTGCTCGCGCGCAAACCCCGCCGTTGAGGCATATCCCCGCACGATCGCCATGCGCTGCGCGTAGCTCATCACGTCGTCGATATTGCTGAAGCCCTCGGGCGCCAGCGCCTCGACCGCGTCGATCACGCCTTCCGGTCCGCCCTTGCGGTTCATGTGCACGATCTGCGCGGTCGGCGGCAACCGATCCGCCTCGTAAGCGGCGAGCGCGTGCAGCGGATGCTCGGCGCGCACCAGCCAATCGGCGAGACAGCGTGCATCCAAAATCGCCTGCGAGGCGCCGTTCGAGCCGACCGGATACATCGGGTGCGCGGCATCGCCCAAAAGCGTCACGCGGCCATGCGACCAGCGCGGCAGCGGATCGCGGTCGCAGAGTGGATACTCCCAGAATTCGCCGGTCGCTTCGATGAGGTGGCTCACATCGACATAGGGCAGGCGGAAGTTCTTCAGCAGCGGTCCCAGATCTTCCCAGCGGCCCGGGCGCGACCAGTCCTCCCCCCTGGCGGGCGGCGCGCCGCCCTCGGACACTTTCGCCATCACGGCCCAGTTGGTCAGGCGGCGGTCCGGCGCCGTGCCGGCCGCGATCGGATAGAGCACGAACTTCGCCTCCATGCCGCCCGCGATCGCCATCGAGCGGCCGGTGAGGAATTGCGGCCAGTCGACGGCGCCGCGCCACAGCATCGTGCCATTCCAGCGCACCGGGCCTTCGTTGGGGAACAGCGCCTCGCGCACGAACGAATGAATGCCGTCGGCGCCGATCAGCACGTCGCCGCGCGCGGTCGCGCGATGCGAGCCATTGCGGTCGAAGAAATAGGCGGTGATGCCGCCGTCGTCCTGCGTGAAGCTGCCCAGCCGGTGGCCGAGATGGAAACGGCTCTCGCCGAGCCGCGCGCGCGCCGCCTGATAGATGACGTTCTGCAGCCTGCCGCGATGGATGGAGAACTGCGGCACGTCGAAGCCCGCATCGAGCCCGCGCAACTCGCGCCAGATCTCCTGCCCGAAGCGATTGAGATAGAACAGCTCGTAGGTGCGGATCGCGACCGCGTCGAGCCGCTCCAGCAGGCCAAGCTCTTTCAGCTCCTTGATGGCGTGCGGCAGCGTGTTGATGCCGACGCCGAGCTCGCGGATCGCTTCGGCCTGCTCGTAAATCTCGCAGTCGATGCCGCGCGCATGCAACATCAGCGCGGTGACAAGCCCGCCCACACCTCCGCCGACAATGATGGCCTTCATGCACTAAAAACGCTTCACGCCACGCCGCGCGCGATACTGCCCAGCCGGGAAGGCGCGATCAACCGCCCGCCATCCATACGGTTAGCGCCCTTTACGTCGCTCCTGTGACGGCGGTAAATGCCGCCAACGACAGGGCAGGAAAGCGACATGACGCAGCCGTTAACGCTGTTCGACAAGATCTGGGCGCAGCACGAGATCTTGCAGGCCGAGAACGGCCTGTCGCTGCTGTGGGTCGACCGGCATTACGTGCACGAGGGCTCGTTCCAGGGCTTCGACAAGGTCGATGCGCGTGGGCAGCGGGTCGCGCGGCCGGATCTCACCTTCGGCATCGCGGATCATTACGTGCCCACCAATCACAGCCGGACCTTCAGCGATCCCTCGCTCAAGCGCATGAACGATCAGATCGAGGAGAACACCAGCCGCCACGGCATCATGCTGATGGGTATGAACGACCCGCGTCAGGGCATCGTGCACGTGGTCGGCCCCGAGCAGGGGCTGACCATTCCGGGCCTCGTCATCGTTTGCGGCGACAGCCACACGGCGACGCACGGCGCGCTTGGCGCGATCGCGATCGGCATCGGCGCGTCGGAAGTCAGCCATGTGCTGCTGAGTCAGACGCTGTGGCAGAAGAAGCCGAAGCGTCTGCGCGTCACGGTCGATGGCAAAACCGGTCCGGGTATCGGCGCCAAGGACATCGCGCTCTCGATCATCGCGAAGATCGGCACCAATGGCGCGCAGGGGCATGCGGTCGAATACGCGGGCAGTGCAATCCGCGCGCTCACGATGGAAGGGCGCTTGACGCTATGCAATCTGGCAATCGAGTCCGGCGCGCGCACCGGCATGGTGGCGCCGGACGAGACAACGTTCGCCTACGCGAAGGGCCGGCCGTTCGCGCCGAAGGGCGCTGATTTCGAACGGGCCGTGGAAGTGTGGCGGCGGCTGCCAAGCGATGCCGGCGCGGAGTTCGACACCGAAGTTTCGCTCGATGCCTCGGCGATTGCGCCGGTGGTGACGTGGGGCACCAGCCCGGAGGACACACTGCCGATCGATGCCGCGGTACCCGACCCCGCGCAGGTGACCGATCCCGACAAGGCGCAGCAGATGCAGGGCGCGCTCGACTACATGGGGCTGACCGCCCGCCAGAAATTGACCGACATCCGGGTCGATCGCGTGTTCATCGGCTCTTGCACCAATGCGCGCATCGAGGATTTGCGCGCGGCGGCGTCCGTCCTGGCGGGCCGCAAGGCCAAGGTTCCGGGTCTCGTCTCGGCCGGCTCGACGCAGGTGAAACATCAGGCCGAACAGGAAGGCCTCGACAAGATTTTCACCGCGGCGGGCCTGACCTGGGGCGAGAGCGGCTGCTCGATGTGCATCGGCATCAACGGCGACACCGTGGCGCCGGGCGAGCGCTGCGCTTCGACCACCAACCGCAATTTCCGCGGCCGGCAAGGACCAGGCGCGCGCACGCATTTGATGTCGCCCGCGATGGTTGCCGCCGCCGCCGTCAGCGGCCACCTCGCCGATGTACGCCCGATGCTCGCCGGGAGAGCGTGATGGAAAAATTCACGCAGCTCAGCGGCGTCGCGGTCGCGTTGCGGCGCGACAACGTCGATACCGACCAGGTGATCCCGGCGCGCTTCCTGAACATCTCGCGCGCCGAAGGGTTGGGTGACAAACTGTTCCGCGATCTGCGCTTCGATGCCGACGGCAAGCCGCAGCCCGATTTCCCGCTCAACGATCCGGCGCGCCAGGGCGCAAGCATCCTGATCGGGCGCAGGAACTTCGGCGTCGGTTCCTCGCGCGAGGCGGCGGTGTATGCGCTGGTCGATCACGGCTTCCGCTGCGTGGTGGCGACGAGCTTCGGCGACATTTTCGCGGGAAATTCGGTGAACAACGGGCTGGTGGCGGCCATCGTGTCCGAGGAGGACATCGAGAAGCTGCTGTCAGCCGTGGAGCAGACCGGCCGCGCCGAGGTCGATCTCGAAGCGCAGACCATCAGGGCCGGAAATTACGTCGTGTCGTTCACGATCGAGCCCGCACGGAAGATGCGGCTGCTCAACGGCTGGGACGATCTCGATCTGACGGCGACGTACAAGGACCGGATCGAGGCCTTCGCGGCGAAAGATCGCGCCGAGCGGCCTTGGGCGGTGCCGCGGGCGTAGCCGTGGCGCGGCCGCAACGCTAAGAGAGGAGCCGCACCCCCGATGGGCTGATCGGCTTGACGCCGTACCCGGCGCAATTGATGGCCAGGCCGGAATTGCCCGTGAACGTGATCGTGCCTCCGATCAGCTGCGTGCAATTCGCGTTGGTGCCGGCGCCGCCAGCGAAGTCGACCGCACCGGTCGGGAAGTAGACAGCGCCGCCGAGGTATTGGGTCGCGCCTCCGTTGAACTTGAATGTCGTGCCGGTCGGGATATTGCGGTCCCCGTACATCACGATGCCGGCCAAGGGACCGGTGGAGGGCGGCCGCAAATCGATGGTCGCGCCGCCGTTGATCTGGGCTGTCGGCCAATCGCTCATCGTGCTCGACGTGAAGATGATGGTCACGCCGGTGCCCTGCAGCTTGGCGCCGCCGTTCACCGAAAAGTTGCCTCGATCGATAAAGTAGACTCCCGGATTGAACGTCACGTCCGCATTGGCATTGAACTGCATTCCGCCGCAGTAGACGCCCGGATCGATCGTCACCTGTTTCTTTGCCGAAAAATTGTTTTCGTTGCAGCCTGAGAAAAACGGCACCGCAACCCTTGCATAAGGATCGGGAATCGGGCTCATCCCGGTCCGCACGCCTTGCGTTGTCGTGACGCTGGTATTGCCGGAAATGCCGCCCACAACGCCGACGGACAGCGCGCTGACCTGGGCGGAGCCGCCCACGGTCATTGCCGAGGCGCTGCTCGAATTGTCGTACATGCTGCAGCCATTGAGATTGACCGTCGTGCTTCCTTGCGCGGTGATCGCTCCGCTGGCGTTGCGATCGAGCGCGAGCACGCAACCAAGCCCGTCGCCGGGCGTCTTCATCGCGACGGCGCGCGAGCCGATCGTCACGTCCGAAACACCCAGCACGCCCATGAAGTCGGTCGCCATGGAGGCGGTCGCCGACACCGTGACCGTGCCGCCCGACGTGGACTGCGCGCTGACCTGGAGACCTTTCGCGTCGGGCCGCGTGAACGCGGTCTTGAAGATATTGGTGGCGGTTTCACTCACGTCGCCGCTCGGAATTGAAGCAGCATTTTGCACGAGGTTCAGCGCGGTGGCGTCGGCTGCCGCCTGCATGGCGGATTTGATGCTGTTGGCGCGGCTGTAATCGACCGCCGAGCCGGTCAGGCCGATGACCGGGATCAGCGCAATGGCGAAAATCGGCGCAACATTGCCGCGGCGATCGCCGCAGAAGCGTGCGAGATACGCACGCGCGGAAGCGATCCTTAAGGTTAGAGCATGCGTCATCGGAGCTACCTCAGTGTGAGATGGCGCATCCTCGGTTCCGCCATTTTTACAAAGCGTCGCTGGCGATCCCTCCCTTTGAATCGATTGAGACGGTGAAATTCGGCACAGTTTTGCGCGTTCGGGGGAATGCACGCGCGAGCAGAGTGTTACGCTATGTCGGGCAAGGTTTTGTGCGCTTATGGTTACGTATTGCTATGGTGTATCGAGGAATAACGGTTTCCATCGATTAAGCTTTGAGAGCCGATGCAATACGTTGGCAAAATGCTTTTACGCCGAATGGCCCGCCGACTTGGCAAATCTTTCCGCCCGGCGATTGAAAAATCGCGGGTGTTGCCTTGGAGTTGTTCATCCGCCCTCCCAAGGGCGCCTACATCGCTTAGAACAGCCGATA
>JAXDOA010000210.1:0-4700 GCA_034669125.1 Hyphomicrobiales bacterium | reverse complement strand
CCGCGTGTGTTGGCAGTGAGCGTGCCGCGGTCCACCAGTTTCAGCGCCGCATAGAGATGATCGGTGAAGAACTCCGGCCGCCGGCAGTCGTAAGCGAGCGTTGCGACCGCAGAAAGAAGGTTCTCATTGCCGCGCAATTTCCCGAATGCTGTCTCCATGCCCCAGATGGCGAGCAACGGGCCCGGCGGCACGCCATAGCGCTGTTCGATCGAAGCCAGCAGCGCTGCGTGGGTCTGCTTGAGCGCGCGTCCCTGCGACACAATGGTGGCGGCGCCGCGCTTGACCAGAAACTGGTCGAGCGTCAGCTTGAAACTGCGCATGCCTCGATCGGCTGAGATCGTTCTGGTCGCGTAGCTTGTTCCCATCAGGGCCGCGATGCCGGCGGCGCCGACGCCCTTTGCTCTGGCCTCGGGGGCGAACGCCTGCTTCCACCCCTCGAAGCCGGCGGCGCCGTTGCCGCATTGCGCGGCGAGCGCGGGAAGCGGGAGGGCGAGTACGAGTAAAGCGAGAGCGAAGCGGCGCAGCATTGAAAATTCCTCAGATTGCCCCAGCGTCCGGCAGTCAAACCCGGCATTGGCGACACAATTGAGGCGGAGAGGGCCCATGGCAACCCGTAGGGCGGATTCGCGACGCGTAATCCGCCGATTTCGATGTACCAAGGTGGCGGGTCACGCCTTCCGCTAACCCGCGCTACGGCCTCTTAAGTCACAGGCGAGCGGCAACGACCATGCAGGAGGCAACAACAACCATGAAGAAAACCAAGACCGCCCCGAAGTCAGCAAAAACCGCCGACTCCCCCTCCCACCTCATCGATGCGCGCATCAAGAAGCTCGCCGACTGGCGCGGTGAGACGCTCGCGCGCCTGCGCGCTCTCATCAGAGCGGCCGACGCGCAGGTGGTCGAGGAGGTGAAATGGCGAAAGCCCTCGAACGTGCTGGGCGTTCCGGTGTGGGAGCACGCCGGCATCATCTGCACCGGCGAGACGTATAAGGACTACGTCAAGCTCACCTTCGCCAGGGGCGCCGCGCTACCGGACCCCGCGGGCCTGTTCAACGCAAGCCTCGAAGGCAACGTGCGGCGCGCCATCGACATCCACGAGGGGCACGAGATCGACGAAAAGGCATTCAAGGCGCTCATCCGCGCCGCCGTGGCGCTGAACACCCAGAAGAAACCAAAGCGCGCTTGAGGCGCGAACTTCACGCCGTCAACGCAGCCTAAGCCACTGCTTCATTCGAGTGGAGGCACGGTGCGAAGCCACGCCACGATGGCGTCGAGGTCGGACTCGCTCATGAGACGGAAATAGGGGGCGTGATCGATCATCGGAGTTTTCAGGGGGCGGCCGTCGCGGGACACGCCGCCTGTCAACGCTCTTTTGATCTCGCCATCCGTCCAGGCGCCGATTCCCGCGCGCGCATGGGATGTGATGTTTGTCGCCACCGCGCCCTGCCAGCTGGCCGGATAACCCGTCGTAACGGCCGGCGTGAATGCCCGGCCTCCCTTCCCGAATCCATTCTTGTAATCAGACACGCCCCGTGTCCGTGTCGAATGACACCCCATGCAGTGCCCGAGCGTCGCGAGATAGGCGCCGCGCCGCGCCGGGTCGCTCAGCGACGCTGCGGTAAAGCCAGCTTCGGCATCCGGATAGAAGTCGGTGCCTGCCGGCCCTTTGTAATTTGGCCCCGCTACCGCGTTATGCACCGCCGGCATGGCGCGCAGATAGGCGACAATCGCGTCGGCATCCGACGGAGTGAGGGCCTTGTAGAAGTGGAACGGCATGACGTCCGACAGCGGCACGCCTGGAAGTCGCGCGCCCGCCGGTCGAACGCCCTCCATGATGGCTCGCTTTATGTCGCCGTCGCTCCAGCTTCCGATCCCCGTTTCCGGATCAGGCGTGATGTTGGAAGCGATCCCAGCGAAGTTCGGAGTGTTGAAGGACAGGCCACCCGACAAATCCTTGCTCTGTATCGGTACCCCCATGGAGTCCTTTGGGGTGTGGCAATTCCCACAGGCCATGATCGTGTTCACCAAATACCGGCCGCGTTCAACCGGCGTTTGCGCGACGACGCCTGTCGTCGCAGCGAACGACAGCAAGCACCCCGCGATGGTTCGAAGAATCTTCGTTTGTTTCTGCGAGCGCCGCATTCGACTGGTCATGCACGCTTGCCTTAGCCGGGCGCCGCACCCTGCGTGGCGGTGTAAACCGCATACAGCGACTGACTTGCCGCCATGAAGAGGCGGTTGCGCTTGGGGCCGCCGAAGCAGACGTTGCCGCACACCTCGGGCAGGCGGATACGGCCGAGCCGCTTGCCTGCCGGCGACCACACCGTCACGCCGCTGTAGCCGACGGCGCGGCCGGCATTGCTCGAGAGCCAGACATTGCCGTTGACGTCGCAGCGCACGCCGTCCGGTCCGCACTTCACGCCGTCGACCATGCAGTCGGTGAACAGCTTCTGGTTCGACAGCTTGTTGTCGGCGCCGACGTCGAACACATGGACGTCGCCCTTGCCGCCCGGCCCCGTGTCGCCCGGCCCCTTTCCGGTCGAAGCCACGTAGAGCTTCTTGTAGTCGTGCGAGAACGCGAGCCCGTTCGGGTCGGGCACCTGGTCCTCGCTGACCACGAGATCGACGCGTCCGCTGGGATCGACGCGATAGCAGTTGGTCGGCAGCTCGCGGCGGCCGGGCACGAAGCCGGCAGGCTGGCCGATGCGCGGATTGAGCCGCCCGCCCGGGTTGCTCGGGCCGCCGGCAACATCCGGCTCGCCCTCGTAAAGCTGGCCGCCATAGGGCGGATCGGTGAACCAGTAACTGCCGTCGGGATGCGGCACCACGTCGTTCGGCGAGTTGAGCTTCTTGCCGTTATAGGCGTCGGCGATCACGGTCGAGGTGCCGTCGTGCTCGTAGCGCACCACGCGGCGCGTGAGATGCTCACAGGAGAGCTGCCGGCCCTGGAAATCGAATGTGTTGCCGTTGCTGTTGTTGGAGGGTGTACGGAAGACGCTGACGCGGCCGTCGTCCTCCGACCACCGCATCTGCCGGTTGTTCGGAATGTCGCTCCAGACGAGGTAGCGCCCCTGCGCGCTCCACGCGGGCCCTTCGGCCCACAGCAGCCCGGTATACAGCCGCTGGATCGGCGCGTTCGGTTGCGCGAGGCCGTTGAAGCTCGGGTCGACCGCGATGACGTCGGGGTCCCAGAAGTATGTGGTCGGCGCGCCCCTTGGGCTGAAGTCGCGCGGCGGATTGGTGATGGTGCTCGGCGGCGCGGCGGGTGCGGATTGCGCCGCCGCCGTGCCGGTTCCGGCGACCATCGCTCCGGCGCCGGCCGCCAGCGCCTGGACCAGCGTCCGCCGCGATAATGTCTTGTCGTGATTCAGCGTCTCACGGTCTGTCATGAGTGCCTCCCGTTGAATCTGACGGCCGGTTGATCCGGCGCTGGCGCGGATGTTTGCGCCGTTGTGAGGCGCTGGCAAGGCGGAAGGGGTCACACGGCCGTGCCCGGCCTGACGGCTCAGTTCAGCCGCTGCTCTCTGGGCTTGTAGCTACCGTCGCGGGCGCGCTCGAACACTTCCTTGACCTGCGGGTGGCGCACCGGCTCGCCGGATTCGTCCGGCAGCAGGTTCTGCTCCGACACGTAGGCAACGTATTCGGTTTCGGCGTTCTCGGCGAACAGGTGATAGAACGGCTGGTCCCTGCGCGGGCGCACCTCGGCCGGGATCGCCGCGTACCACTCCTCGGTGTTGGCGAATTCCGGGTCGATGTCGAACACGACGCCGCGGAACGGGAACAGCCGGTGCTTCACCACCGCCCCGATCGGGAATCGCGCCATGCGCGCCTTGGCCATTGCGTTGAAATAGTACGGTTTTTGCCCGGGCGCCAGTGAACTTTCGGCAATTTCGACCCCTCTGTGAAGAACCTCACACAGGGCGCGGCGCGGTGCGAATAGGTTGCAACCACAGGGAATTCCGGTTCCGTGTACCTCCCCAAACTTGGCGCGCCGACTTGGCCCGGCGCGCATTTTTCTGTTCGAAGCTCACGCTTGGTCAAGCGGCGCTCAAGCGATGGTGATCCGCGGCGGTCTTTCGGGCGTCGCACGCGAACCTTATCTGGTGCCGGCACGACAAACGGCGAGAGTGCGGCGGAACAGCGGCCGCATTTGCGCGTTTGGGCTTCAGCCGGGCGCTGGGGATAGAGCCAAGATGATGCCGAGCCTGCTCAAATACTTCACGATTGTCGGCGCCGTCCTGTTTGCCGGGCTGATCGGGCTCAACGCGCTCATGGATCCGGGCGGCCCCGGGCCGACGCTGGTGAAGGCCGAGGCGCGCAAGCCGGTGATTCAGCTCGATCCGCGTGCCTCCAAGGTCGAGCGTCTGCGCGCCGAAGAGGCCGCCCAGAAGGCGGCCAGTGCCGCGCCCATCGCAACGGCGGCCCTCGCGCAGCCTGCTCCTGTCGAGCAACCCGTAGCAGCAGCGGCAGCCCCGCAGCCGGTTACCGCAGCCGTCCAGCCCGCCGAGCCCGCGCAAACCATCGCGCCGGCCGCGCTCGCGACCGGTCCGGATGAGGGCGGGGCAGAACGTGCCGTGCGTGCCGCCCAGCAGAAGATGAAGGCCGAGAAGGCGCGCAAGCAGCGCATCGCGCGCGAACGCGCCAAGGCGCGCGCGCTGGAGGAAGCGAGCGCGCAGCAGGTGCCGCAGTATCAACAGCAG
>JAXDOA010000209.1:0-2681 GCA_034669125.1 Hyphomicrobiales bacterium | reverse complement strand
CGACCGTCGTCGGCAGCAGCAGCAGCGACGACGCAAAGATCGGCGGAATCACGCCCGACGTGTTGAGCTTGAGCGGCAGATGCGAGGACTGGCCTTCGAACATCTGATTGCCGACCTGGCGCTTGGGATACTGGATCAGCAGGCGGCGCTGCGCCCGCTCCATGAACACGATGAAGGCGATCACGACCACGGACATCACGATGACCGCAAGGATGATGCCGGTCGAGAGCGCACCCTGGCGGCCGAGCTCGAACATGCCGAACAACGCCGAGGGAAGCTCGGCGACGATGCCCGACAGAATGATCAGCGAGATGCCGTTGCCGATGCCGCGCGCGGTGATCTGCTCGCCGAGCCACATCAGGAACATCGTGCCGCCGGTGAGCGAGATCGTGGTCGAGATGCGGAAGAACCAGCCCGGGTCGGAGACGACGTTGCCGGCACCCTCGAGCCCGATCGAAATACCGTAGGCCTGGAACGAGGCCAACAGCACGGTCAGGTAGCGGGTGTACTGGTTGATCGTCTTGCGGCCCTGCTCGCCTTCCTTCTTGAGCTGCTCAAGGGTCGGCGACACCGTCGTCATCAGCTGGATGATGATCGAGGCCGAGATGTACGGCATGATGTTCAGCGCGAAGATCGCCATCCGGTGGATGCCGCCGCCGGAGAACATGTTGAACATGCCGAGAATGCCGCCGGCCTGGGTGCGGAAGATCTGCTCCCACGCGGAAGGGTCGATACCGGGCAGCGGAATGTAGGTGCCGAGCCGATAGACCAAAAGCGCACCCAGCGTGAACCAGATGCGCTTCTTCAGCTCTTCGGCCTTGGCAAGCGCGCCGAAGTTCAGGTTTGCTGCCAGTTGTTCCGCTGCCGAGACCATAGCCCGTCGCTCCGATTAGCGCCCCGCAACAATATGGGGGTCAGGCTGCCGTTTCGCTCGCCGTGTCCTTCTTGGGCGCCAGGATCGTGACCGAGCCGCCCGCCTTTTCGACCGCGGCGACCGCGGATTTCGAGGCGCCCCAGACCGAAAAAGCCACCTTGGCCTTCAATTCCCCGTGGCCAAGCAGGCGCACGCCGTCGTGGGCGCGGCGCAGAAGGCCGGCCTTGATCATGGCGGCCGCGTCGACCGTGGCCTTGGCGTCCAGCTTGCCGGCGTCGATCGCGGTCTGCACCCGGTCGAGATTGACCTCGTGGAGCTTGAGCGGGAACGGCTTGTTGAAGCCGCGCTTCGGCAGGCGCCGATGCAGCGGCATCTGGCCGCCCTCGAAGCCCTTGATGCGCACGCCCGAGCGCGCCGTCTGGCCCTTGCCGCCGCGTCCGCCGGTCTTGCCGGTGCCGGAGCCGATGCCGCGGCCGATGCGGGTGCGGTTCTTGCGCGATCCGGGCCGGTCGGCGATCTGGTTGAGTTTCATCGCTTCGTCCTCACTTGCCTTCGACCACGCGGACGAGGTGCTTCACTTTCGCCAGCATGCCGCGCGTCGCCGGATTGTCCGGCAAGTCCTTGACGCGCCCGATCTTGTTCAGCCCGAGCCCGATCAGGGTCTCGCGCTGGGTGTGATGGCGGCGCTGTGCGCTGCCGGTCTGCTCGACCTTGAGGGTCTTGGTGCTTGCCATGATCGCCACTCTGATTCCGAGGCCTCCCTTACGGGAGGTCATGAACGTCAATCCGCCACGACTTCGCTGTCGACGCCGGTGCGCCGCGCCTGCAGGGCGGACACCTTGATGTTGCGCCGCTGCGCCACCGAGCGCGGCGAATCCTGGTGCTTCAGCGCATCGAAGGTCGCCCGTACCATGTTGTAGGGATTGGACGATCCGATCGACTTCGCGACGATGTCCTGCATCCCCAGCACATCGAACACCGCGCGCATCGGGCCACCCGCGATGATGCCGGTGCCGGGAGGCGCCGCGCGCAGGAACACCTTGCCGGCGCCGTGACGGCCGAGCACGTCGTGATGCAACGTGCGGCCCTCGCGCAGCGGCACGCGGATCAGGTTGCGCTTGGCCGCATCGGTTGCCTTGCGGATCGCTTCCGGCACCTCGCGCGCCTTGCCGTGGCCGTGCCCGACGCGGCCCTTCTGGTCGCCGACGACCACGAGCGCCGCGAAACCGAAGCGCCGGCCGCCCTTCACCACCTTCGCCACACGGTTGATGTGGACGAGCTTGTCGATGAACTCGCTCGGCTCATCCCGTTCCCGGGAGCGGGAGCGTTCGCGCTGGTGGGGTTCACGTGCCATCTGTCATTGTCCTCAGAATTTCAAACCAGCTTCGCGCGCCGCATCGGCCAGCGCCTTGACGCGGCCGTGATAGAGATAACGGCCGCGATCGAACACCACCGCGGTCACGCCTTTTTCCGCCGCGCGCTCGGCCACCAGCTTGCCGACCGCCTTCGCGGCATCGACATTGGCGCCGGTCTTTCCGCCATCGCGCAGCGTCTTTTCCATCGACGACGCAGCGACCAGCGTCCCGCCCTTCAGATCGTCGATGATCTGCGCATAGATGTGCTTGGACGAGCGGTAGACCGAAAGCCGCGGACGGCCGCCGGCGCCAATCTTGATGGCGCGGCGAACGCGCGCCTGGCGCCGCTCGGTCGAGGTTTTGAACTTGGCCATCGTCGGCTCCGTTACTTCTTCTTGCCTTCCTTGCGGAAGATGTACTCGCCCGCGTACTTCACGCCCTTGCCCTTGTAG
>JAXDOA010000208.1:0-5443 GCA_034669125.1 Hyphomicrobiales bacterium | reverse complement strand
GCAATCCGCTCGGCCTCGCGCAGGTCGAGCCGATCGGATCGGGCGCGAGCTATGCGGCTGACGTCGCGCGCGCGCGCCGGCTCGAGCCGATGGTGCGCGAAGGCCATGCGGCGAGCCTCACCGAACTCGCGATGCGCTTTGCCATCGCCAACGCGCAGCTCTCCACCACCGAGATCGGGCTCGCCAATATCGACGAGCTGGAGGCGGCAATTCACGCGGTCGAGCAAGGGCCGCTATCGGACGCGGCACTCGCGCGGCTCACCCAGTTGCAGGCTGGATTTTTGGGTGAAACGCGCTGATTCGTAGCCCTGCTTGAGTGCAACGAAAGCCGGGAACTCCCCGGGTTTCGCAAACGCTCAACCCGGGCTACGATCGATTCATGACACAAGGGAGAAAACAAAATGGCGAAGGCATATTGGGTCGCGACCTACCGGTCGATTTCCGATCCGGACAAGCTGGCGGCCTATGCCAAGCTCGCGGGGCCGGCGATCCAGGCTGCGGGCGGCAAGTTTCTCGCGCGCGGCACGCCGGCCAAGACCTACGAGAACGGCCTCGCCCAGCGCTGCGTGGTGATCGAGTTCGACAGCGTCGCGGCCGCGACCGCCGCGCACGACTCGGCCGGCTACAAGGCCGCGCTCGATGCGCTCGGCAACGGCGCGGACCGCGACATCCGCATCATGGAAGGGGCTTAACGCTTCGGCTTCCACCCATAGGCCTTGGCGCAGGCGCCGCCCATCAGCATCGCGCGATCGCTCTCGCTCAGGCGCTTCGTTTCGACGAAGGGCCTGACCGCCTGCTCGTAGTTGACGACCGCGGCCGCGCGCGTCCAGTCGGTGCCCCACAGGCAGCGCTCGAAGCCCCAGGCATCGAACACGCGGGCGAGCGGTTCCCAGATGTCGTTGAAGGGATACGGCTCCTTCGACAGCGTGCAGGCGCCGCTGACCTTGATCACGGCATTCGGGCGCTTGGCAAGCTCCAGCACCTTCGGCAGATCGGCCCAGGGCTGCGGCGGGGCGGGCGGTACGCGCGGCTGCACGATGCCGAGATGGTCGATGATGAAGCGCGTGTCGGGGTGGCGGTCGATCAGCGCGGCGCCGACGTCGAGATTGCCCCAGCACAGCATGTTCAGCGGCATGTCAGATTGAGCAGCGGCGCGTGCGATCCGGCCGAGGCCGGGGTCGTCCGCCGGGCGCTTCGTTCCTTCCGGGATCATGATGCGGATGCCGACCGCGCCCGGCTGTTTCTTCCACTCGGCGATGACGTCGGCCACGGCCGGATCGTCCGGGTTGACCGGCTTGATGATCGCGATCCGGCCCGGATGCGCCTTCTGCACCTCCACCGCATAGCTTGCGTCGTACTGGTAGAGCGAGAACGCCGAGATGAAGATCGCGCCGTCGACGCCGACACTGTCCATCGCGGCCACCATCTCGTCGCCGGTGACGTGCGGCGGCCAGTTCGGCACGCTGTGCCACGGGCGCTTCGGTGTGTTCGCCTCGTAGGCATGAACTTGAGAGTCGATGATCATCGTGGCTCCTTCTCACATGGCCGGATTGACGAAATTGCCGCCGAGCGCGTGCAGGCCGAAGGCCGCGCCGGCGATGTCGAAGTTGAACGAGAAGTGCTGGTTCATCGCGATCACGTCGCGCAAATGGCGTTGCAGCGGGTCGCGCGTATAAAGCCCCTGCGCGCCGTAGCAGGACCATAGCGTTTCCACCGCCTCGCGCGCCTGGTTCACGGCGAAGGCCGATTGCGCGCGCCAGCGCAGCTTGGTTGCGATATCGGGGATCTCGCCGCGCGCGGAAATCTCCTGCAAGGCGATCGAGGCGTTGCGCGAGAGCGCTCGTCCGCTATCGATCAGCACGCGTGCGCGTGCGAGCTTGATCTGCACCGCCTGGAAGTCGGAAACCTTTGCACCCGTATAGGTGCCCATGCGCTTGCCCACCGACTGCACGAACAGCTCATAGGCGCCTTCCGCAGCCCCGATCGAGGCGGGTGAAAGCGGAATGCCGGCCGCGCCGATGATCGGGATGCCGAACAGCGCGCCCGTGTTGAGCGCGGCGCCCGGGTGCTCGTAACCACCGCGCGTGCGAGTCAGCGCGAGCGCCCGGCGCTCCGGCACGAACAGGTCCTTCACGGCGATGTCCTTGCTGCCGGTGCCGGCCATCCCCATCGCGTACCAGGTGTCGATGATCTCGTAGTCGGTCTTCGGCACCAGGCAGAGCCGCCAGTCGACCGCCTTGTCCCCGTCGTAGACCGTGACGGCAAGCATGTTCCAGTCTGAATTGTCCACGCCCGACGAGAACGGCCAGCGGCCCGTCACGGCGAAGCCGCCGTCGACCTTGCGCCCGCGTCCCGCCGCGAGCGCGATCGAGGAGGCGATCAGCGCGTCGGGGTTTGCGTCCCAGACTTCGTGCTGCGTCTCGGGCTCCCAATAGCCGAGCCTCCAGTGATGCGTGGCGAGGTTTCCGACGGTCCATGCGGTGGATGGGCATCCGCGCGCGATCTCGGCCGGAATGTCGAAGATCGCGACGAAATCGAGCTCCATGCCGCCGAAAATCTTCGGCTGGTGAAAGCGAAACAGCCCGGTCTCGTGCAGGAGCTGCTCGTTCTCGCGAATGAGCATCCGGGCGTCCTCGGTCGCCTGCGCGCGCTCGCGCAGCACCGGCACGATCTCGCGGGCGCGCGCGAGCGCTTCGTCGTAGGTGACGGCGGAAAAATCGCGGCGCGTGGCCTGCGGCAGTGTCCCGACCGTCATGCCGCGATGCCGTCGGCCTGACGCCGCCACGCCTCATCGCGGCGCGAGGGCCTGCGATGCAGGCGATTGTCGATCAGCGCGCGCGCCTTCTCAGGTCTTCCGGCGCGCAGGCATGCGACGATCAGCGTGTCCTCGCACAGTTCGCGCTGCGCGTGGCTGCCGCCGAGGCGCACGATGTCGGGCATGATCGGCTCCAGCACGCGAACGGCTTCCCTGTAGTCGCCGTCCGCAAACGATTGAACGCCGCGATAAAGCGCAATAAGGGACGGACCCGGCGGCAGCTTGCCGGCGGCATCGAGCGCGCTGAGTTCGTCGATCCGGCGCGCGTGGCCCGCGCCGTCGCGGGTCGCGGCAGCAACCAGCGCGTAGTGATAGTCGACGAAATGCACCCCCGCCTTGGGAAAGGTCCGTGCGGTGTATTCGGCGATGTCGCGCCAATGGGGCGTGAGGTCCAGTCCGGTGTCGAGCCCGAGGCGCCAGAGCAGCGAAGCGGAGTCGGCGAAGAGGTGCGACGGCGCCGCATGCGAAACGGCGTGCCGGATGCGCTCGTCGTAGAGCGCGAGCGCGCCCTCCGGATCGCAATTCTCAAGCGCCAGCAATGCGCCATGCCAGCAGAGATGTCCGTTGAGCAAGCCGCGGCGGTCGTAACCGGGCAGCCAGTCGGCGAGAAACGCCTGTGCGGTTGCGGCGTCACCCTGCTCGAACATCGCGTGGGCCAGCGCATGCGCGGCATGAGCGTTCTCGCGCCGCAAGCCGAAAGCGCGCTCGGTCACGGCGCGGCCGTGCGGCAGGTTGCCGGCTTCGGTGTGCGACCAGCCCAAATAGGTGAGAAACCACCAGTCCTCGCCGTAGTGCGCCGCGTGGCGCTCGCAAATCGTAACGCGCGCCGCGTCGTGGTCGGGTCGGCCCGAGAATGCGTAGAGGCCGTAAGCGCCGAGGAGAGCGACGAACACCAGCGCGTCGCGCGGAAATTCCTCGACGTGCTGTTCGGCCCCGGTCAGCGCTTCGTTGGCGCGTCCCTCCACGGCCGCGGCGAGCACCTCGATGTGCTGGCGCTCGCGCTTGGTCGCGTGCGCCGCAAGTTCGCGCGCTCGCGCGGCCTTGGCGCGCGCTTCTGCCCCTTCGCCATACATCTGGTGGATGCGGGCGCGTGCAACGTAGGGGAGGGCGAAGTCGAGGTCGGCCGCGATCGCGCGATCGAGCGCCTCGACGGCGCCGGGCCAGGCGGAGAGCATCGCGTCATGGGCCTCGCGATAGGCCGCGGCTGCGGCATCCGAGGATGTCGTGAGCGGCAAATCGTATCGATCGCGCCTCATGGTGGCTTTTTCCTGCGCATCCCGATGGGAAAGCATAGCGGCCGCGACACAAAGCGGCCAGCCTGCACAGGGATCGCGCCGCCGCTGGAATTGCACCGGGGGCGTGGTGTATTGAAATCCTCTGACGCGCCCCCCCTGCGCCGGAGGATCACCATGCCCCGACACGCGAGCTATCTGCCGCACGGCGTCGTTCCGGCCATTCTGC
Organism: Hyphomicrobiales bacterium; assembly: GCA_034669125.1. Taxonomy (GTDB): domain Bacteria; phylum Pseudomonadota; class Alphaproteobacteria; order Rhizobiales; family Xanthobacteraceae; genus PALSA-894. Next base: position 1,167 of record JAXDOA010000208.1, on the reverse strand, counting down.
TCCCGTTCGACGAGGACCTGGCGATCGACGAGCGCGCCTTCCGCGCCCACATCCGCGACGTGGCGGCGACGGAGGGCATCTCGGCGCTCACCATCAACGCCCATTCGACCGAGGTCGCGTCATGCTCGTTCGACGAGCAGCGCCGCGTGCTCGACATTGCGCAGGACGAGATCGGCGGCCGGTTGCCGCTGGTACACGGTATCTGGGCGGACGGGAGCCTCGAGGCCGCGCGCATCGCCAAGATGGCGGCGGCGGGCGGCGCATCCGCGTTGCTGGTGTTTCCGCCCGCGCCGTTCACGATGGGGCAGAACGCCAAAATGGCGCTCGCGCATTTCAAGCGTATCGCGGATGCATGCGACCTGCCGCTGATCGCGTTCCAGTATCCGCTTAGCACGGGCCAAGGCTATCCGAAGGACACGTTGCTGAAACTCTGCGACGAAATCCCGACGCTGCGTGCCATCAAGGACTGGTCGAACAACGTGCCGCAGCACGAGTGGCATGTCCGCACGCTGCAGGCGCTGCCGCGCCCCGTGAATGTGCTGAGCACCCATTCGGCGTGGCTGATGTCCTCGCTGGTGCTCGGCTGCAACGGTCTGCTCTCCGGCAGCGGCAGCGTCATCGCGGATCTGCAGGCGCGGCTGTTCGCCGCCGTGCAGGGCAACGATCTCGCCGAGGCGAAGCGCATCAACGATCGCATCGACCCGCTGGCACGCGCCTTCTACGCGGATCCGGCCGCCGACATGCACAACCGCATGAAGGAAGCGCTGGTGCTGCTCGGCAAGCTGCCGCGCGCGGTCGTGCGCCCTCCGCTGGTCAGACTGGAGCAGGCCGAGATCGCGCGCATCCGGCAAGCGTTGGTCGAAGCCGGCCTGCTCGGCGCGGCGCAGCGCGACGCCGCCTGAGACGACGCCGCGATGTCCGGCATCCATCACGTCACCGCCATCGCGGGCCGCGCCGACCGCAATCTCGATTTCCATACCCGCGTGCTCGGCCTGCGGCTCGTAAAGAAGACCGTCAACTTCGACGATCCCGGCACCTACCATCTTTATTATGGCGACGAGCGGGGCCAGCCCGGCACGATCCTGACCTTCTTTCCCTGGGCGCATGTCGCGCCCGGCCGCCTCGGCGTCGGCGAGACCCAGGAAACCGCGTTCCGCGTGCCGCAGG
>JAXDOA010000207.1:0-3452 GCA_034669125.1 Hyphomicrobiales bacterium | reverse complement strand
GTTTCCCGAATTCCAGCCGCAGGTGCTCGATTCGCTGCGGCAGCCGCTGGAAACCGGCGAGGTCGCGATCGCGCGCGCCAACCACCGGGTGACCTATCCGGCGCGCTTCATGCTGATCGCGGCGATGAATCCCTGCCGCTGCGGGCGCGCCTCGGAGCCCGGCTTCGCCTGCAAGCGCGGGCCGAATGCGCGCTGCGCCGCCGACTACCAGGGCCGGCTCTCGGGTCCGCTGCTCGACCGCATCGACCTGCACATCGAGGTTCCTGCCGTCACTGCCGCCGATCTGATATTGCCGCCGCCCGCCGAGGGCAGTCGCGAGATCGCCGGGCGGGTCGCGCAGGCCCGCCACGTGCAAGCCGAGCGGTATGCGGCGCTCGGCCTGACCGGCATCCGCACCAACGCGCAGGCGAGCGGACCTGCACTCGAAGAGGTGGCGAAGCTCGACGCGGCCGGCGTTGCGCTGATCCGCGATGCCGCGGACGCGATGCGGCTTTCGGCGCGCGGCTATCACCGCGTGCTGCGCGTGGCGCGCACGCTCGCCGATCTCGACGGCGCGGAGAAGATCGGCCGCGTGCATCTGGCCGAGGCGCTGTCGTATCGGGCGCTCGCCGACGAGGTGCGGCGCGCCGCGTAATTACGCCGCTGTCGGCTTCTCGAACTTCCAGCGATAGATCAGCCGCGCCGCGATCCAGATCAGGATCAGCAGCAGGATCATGCGGAAGCCCGCGAGCGAAAGCGCGGCGGGCCCGAGCAGAAAAATCAGCGTCGCCCAGAACCCAAACCACAGCGTCTGTGCGACGAAGGCCAGCACGACAAAGCGCCGCGCGGGGAATTGCAGGACCCCGGCGGCGGTCGAAATGCACGAGGCAAGATTGGCCTGCCAGTAGGTGGTGAAAATCGCGCTCAGGCCATATTTGGTGAGGCGCCCTTTGGCTTTCTCCAGCGGCTCGCGCAGACCGAAAGCGAGGAGGAGCCGATACCAGCCGTCTTTGCCGGCAAAGAAGTTCGTCACCTGCCCGCAGTAGAGCCCGAAAGCTCCGATCGCCGCGGTCTCGACGTAACGCACCGGTTCGGGGGACGCTGCGATCATCGCGAAGATGAGCACCAGCGTGCCGGGAAAGTACCAGCCGATCACCACAAGCGCTTCAAGATAGCCGCAGACCAGAACGATCCAGAGCCCGTACCGGTCGAGATAGCTTTTGCCGATCGCGATGATGGTCGCTTCGGGCGGCAGATCGAGCGCCAGCCAGATCGCGTAAAGCAGGCCGAACGCGGCGAGCACCGCGAGCGGAAACGCGACGATCTTCAGCGCGCGGCGCAGCATGTCCCCATCCCGGGGACGGACGCTAGGCGCTGGCGTTGAGCCCGGTCAATTCAAATGCGCCGGACCGGTTACCTGTCGCCGGCTACTGCTTGGCACGGCTGCGGCGGCCGCGCGCGGCGCCCGGCGGACATTGCCAGGCGCGGCGCTGTCCGCGCAGATCGCCTTCGCGGCGCGGGCGCGGATAGCTCGGCGGCGGCTCCGTTCCGGCAACCGGCCGCAGCGTTCCGTTGTCGAGCGCATCGCACAGCGCGATGAATTCTTCGTCGGTGATCCCGTGCAAATCGAGCTGAACCTGCAGCTTGGCCATCTCGAGAAACAGGACCGAGTCGCCACGCCCGTTGGCGCGCATCATTTCGATCAGTCCGTTCAACGTCGCGACAGCCTGCTCAAGCCGTTCGTCCGTGTTCGCTTCCATCACCCAACCCCCTCCAACTGCCCCGTCTCGATGTGCGCGCAATCCATGTCCGCGTGGTGACGACCTCGCCGTAGAGCCCGGCGACCCCCGAGACGACGCGATGCACGTCGTTGGCCGGGATATCATCCAGCGCATGGCTCGCCGACGCATCAGCCAAATAGGTGACATTGTGACCGCGATGGAACGCATCGATCGCGGTCGCAAGGCACGCGGCCTCGCCGGCGAAGCCCGCCAGCACGAAGCTGCCGCCGCCCGAGCTCATCACCTCGGCGAAATCCGTGCTGGCGTAGCAGGACGGCCGGTTGCGCTCGAAGATCATGTCGACGCCGTGCGGCTCGAAGCCCTCGATCCAGCGCGAGAAGCGCGTCGCCTTGTTGAACAGCGGCGTGCGGTCGATCCAGCGCGCGAACGCGACCGGCAAGCCCATGGCGCGCGCATGCGCGAGCGCGGCTCGGCAATTGGCGAGCGCGCCCTTGGTCTCCTCGAGCGCCAGCACGCGCGGGCTCGCGATGTACTCCTGCTGCAGGTCGACCAGCACCAGCGTCTGGATCACCGACGGGTTCACGTAGGCGCGCAGGTCGATGACGGAGCTCATGCGCGGATCCTTTCGTTTGACGAAGATTAGGCCAACCAAGGGAGCCGTTAAAGGAACACTATTGCATCGGGGCGTTCCGAATATGGAACAGGGTAGTCAGAGTTGTTCACAGCAAAAACGTTCTTTCTAGTTGTGCGATATCCTAGGGGCGCGCGCTTTCGACCGATGGGCGTGTCACCGGTCGAATAGCAGACCGTTCGAGTATGCCAGGCACGTGCCACTGTCCCTCGGGGCGGATCATGACGTAGGGATCCACGCCGATTGAGATCGCCTGCGGGTGGGGCATCATGTCGAGCGAAACTTCGACATAGTCGAAGTCTGAAAAGACGAATTCGCGGCCGCCCTCGAACGGTCGAAAGCCGAAGCGGCTCCAGAAATTCAACAAACGCTTTTGGGCGTGTCCGTATATCTTCCGATAACCCTTGGCACGGCAAAGTTCGATACCCGCACGAACCACCTTAAACGCGAGACGCGTCTGCCGAAACTCACGTCTGACCGCGAGGCGTTCCATTTTTACGAAGTCGGCGAAATAACGAATCCGCAAACAGGCAGCGGGCTCATTGCCGACATAGCCAATGAGATGCGTTGCCGAAAAATCGTTGCCGTCGAACTCCTCATCATAGGGACATTCCTGCTCCGCCATATACACGGCGCTGCGGATCGTCATCACACGCATAACGTCTTCAAGCGAGCGCGCGATTGTCACGGACAGATCGCGGCCATTGGTCCGGCCGCGGTAACCGTCGTAGATCGGAGCCTGACTCACCGGCGCGGGCGCTCTCGGTACCATATGAAGATGAGGAGCGAATCTTCCTTCAAACGTTGCGCCCGGACGGAATCCCGTCCCCTTGAAAAATCGCGCGCCTTCGGGAGTTATCGCACGCGAATACACGTCCACATCGCCGTAAAGGGGCGTGTTCATCTTTTCCATCACCAGAGGAATACCACCCGCAATGATTCCACGTGCATGGACAGCCCACAGATAGATGCCCGCCGGTTTTTCACACTGTTGCGTAAGCAACGACAAATCCGGATTCGAAGCGTCGAACGATCCATCAAATAGCCGAAGCATTCCAGCTCTATTGAGCATCAAGAACGCCATCAGTCCTTCACCCGAA
>JAXDOA010000206.1:0-4587 GCA_034669125.1 Hyphomicrobiales bacterium | reverse complement strand
TCGCTTCGCTCATCCGGGCTACGGCACCTCAACACGCCACCACCCTGACATTCCCCGTCTCGCCATACGCCAGCATTTCGCGATCGCGCGTCACCAGCGTCGCGGCGAGTTCGCGCGCGGTCGCGATCAGGATGCGGTCCATCGGATCGCGCGGCGGCGTGCCGGGCAGAAATGAGGACGCGATGAGAATGTCGGGAGACAACTCGGCCAGTGTCATTCCCGGTATCGCAAGAAGTCTCTGAAACGAGCCGCGCGGTGTCGCCCCCAGATTTAGGCGATGGCGCGAAACAAGCTGACCGACTTCCCAAGCTGTTATCGGCGAGACCCAGACAGCCGTAGAGGATCGCGATGCGGCCGTCATGGCATCCTGCGCTACGCGCGAGATCGGCTCGTCTCGCATGATCCAGATCGCCGCGTTGGTGTCGAGAAGCAGCGGCGACATCGCTCAGGTCACTTAACTTCCGGGCCGTACTTCTTGTCCAGGAGATCGGCCCACTCGGGAAAGGCAGGCTCCGTTAGATCAACACCGGGCACGAGATGCGTGATGTCCTTCAGTGCGCCGAAAGCCGGATGCCGGCCATCCTTCGTGGCATAGGGCTTCTGCGCGGGCTCGGCGAAGCCGCCGGCCGCTTCACGGGGCTTGGCCACACGGCGGAACACCAGCTTGCGCGCCTCCATGTCCACCTGCGCGCTCTCAAAGCCGGCTTCCAGCCACACCTTGGTCATGACGTTGTTGTCCGGATTGTTGCTCCACCACGCGCGATGATGCTGCGCCTTCGGCGGCAGTTTCACGCCGGTGACTTTCTCGATTTCGCGGAACGTCATCGGGACTTCCGCGGTGCGCTGCTTGCGCAGAAATTGCCCGAGCGGCCCGTATTTTCCCATGTCGATCACCATTCACAGTGTGACACAGTGTGTTTACTTTCGCGCGGCGGCCACGTCAAGCGCGATCTAGCATATAGTCCTTGACAAAGGAGTGGAGCGCCGGAGGCGCAGCGGTTCGGTGGCGAGGCCTCGCAAGCCTCCAGATCACCGCCCGCGCGCGCCTCGGGATGGGTTCCGCAAACCCGTCCTTGCAAGGCGCGCTGGGGTGTCCGGCGTAACGCACCGGAGCCCCACAAGGGCGCCGTAGCGCAGCGCCCTGGCGCCTCCCGGCGCTCCATTTCCCTCCTCGGAGGGGACGGAAAACGGGACAGGGCAACCCGCGCCCTCAAGAGAAATGGGCGGCGAAGCTTTGCCTCAGCGCGCCACGGCGTTCGCGCGAATGACCGACGCCGGCACAAGGGCCGGCGCAGCGTTGGCTCGATCGGACCGGATCCAGCCGGAATCCGACTGAGATCAAGCAGCACAGGAGAAAACTATTCCCCCTGAAGTAATATTTTATATCTAACACATTTGAAGGTTGCTTTCTCTCTGAGGTTGTGAAACGTTTTATCGGCGTGGCTTGTTGTTGCCGTTCCAGGCGTGGGCGGCCATCCCGATAGGAAAGGCCCGATTCGTACAACGCCAGACATTCGATTTGCCACGATTCGTGGTCTGGTCCGACAGAAGCCGAGAGCGTTTCCGGCTGGTACAACCTAAGTGCAACACGTTGAATGGGTGGATCGGCGAGCTTGCTCGGCGGGACTTCCACTCAGGAGCGCGGGCCGCCTGTCGCAGCGACAGGGAGTGAAGTCATGAGTACTGCAAAGCTCAACGTATGGGTCACGGAAGTCGGGAACCCGTGCAAGATCGATATGCTGCACCAATGGTACGTCCATGTACTCCATTGCGACGGCAAATTGCTGAACTGGTGCGATAAGGTCTACACCAACCTGAAGACGAAGTGCGGGCACCTTGAAATCGAGATTCCGCCCGGCTGCTACATGGTCTGCGCCACATGGTCGCCGGCTCCGCTCGGGCAGTCGACGCCGACGTCGCTCGGCAATCACATCTCGCATCTTGCCGCCGTGCGCGCGAACTGCGGCGATCATGTTTGCGCAACGCTGTTTCCGCCCACGTTCCATTGGTGCGGCATTTGGTGGCTCACTGCGCTCCAGGAAACCATCGCGCTGAAACGGCTGCCGCGCGGTGCCGACGATGCGGCCAACAACGCCGTCAAGGCGGTCGATACGCTGCTCAAGCTCATTCCGCCTGACGACTTCACGAAGAACATGCTTGAGATCAGCCACAACCGGCCAAAGTAGATCTTGCACTTTGATGGTCGCTGGTCATGGCCGGTGCGATCCGGCCATGACGACCGCCGCCGCGCCTGAAACTCGTTGACTCCTCAGCGCACAGTGTTCGCGCGGACAACGGGAGCAGCCGGCATGCGCTGCACCGAAGCGGTCGGCACCGTGTAGGTCGTCGGCAGGGTCTTGCGCCACGGCGAGCCCGAGAGGCCTTGGGCATAGCCGTACTGATAGAGCTGCTGCATGTAGCCGCGGTCGAAGCCCATCGAGGTCGTGGTCGGATAATCGGCGTCGATCGAGGCGAGGTTGAAGTCCCACTTGTTGCGGCGCGCGAAATCGTAAGTCGCGATCAGCGTATTCTGGGTGTTCGCTTTCACGGCGGTGGTGAACGAGCGCGACACGATGGTGAGCGCCTTGCCTTCGACGATCTCGAAATCCTGCTCCAGCTTGTTGTTCATCACGATGTAGACGCGCGGCTGCACGCCCGAGGCGGGCGGCGGCACGCTGGAGAGCAGCAGCGATTCCGGCACGACCAGCAAGTTCGCGCGTACGCCGCCATCGACATGCATCTCCTCGAAGCGGCGGCCTTCGCCTTCCACATTGATCAGCACCGGCGAATAGACGCCGGGCACGCTCGCGGACGCCACCAGCACGTCGCGAAACAGGTTGAGCGCTTCGGGCGCGCCGCTCGCCGCGATCGCGCCCATGTCCCACTCGGCGGTGCGCTGCGCGTCGAGGTTGGTGGTGACGAGCAGGTGCCTTCGGCCTTTCTTGTATTCGGCGCCGATGCGCTCGAGCAGCGCGTCGTCGACGTAGCGCGCGATCAGGCGCTTGAGCGGCTCGGTCTTGAACACGCCCGCGCCGAAGATCGCCGACAGCCCGTCGATCTGGAGGAGTTCCTCGCCGATGCCTTCGGAGAACAGGTTCTTGAGCACGGGGTCGTAGGCGGGCCCCAGGAATGCGAACGGCGCGATCAGCGCGCCTGCACTCGCGCCGGTCACGACCGCGAATTCGGGCCGCCCGCCGCGTTCGGTCCAGCCGGCGAGCAGGCCGGCGCCATAGGCGCCGTTCGAGCCGCCGCCCGAGATCGCCAGCACGTTCACGGTGCGGGCGCGATCGGCGAGGATTTCGGAGCGGGCGCGTGCCAAGAGCGCGTCGGCGCGGTCGTCCGACCACACGCGCGCGTTCGGAATGCCGGGGATCGTGGCGACCGACTGCTGCTCCTTGGTGAACGGAACGCGCGGCAGTGAGGCGCAGCCGGCGAGCGCCAGAAGCGCCAGCACAAGCAGCAGATGTCGCGTCATTGTCCGCCGTTGCATCAAGACGCCGTGGATCGGCACGCCCGCCCCGATTTGACCACAACATTCATCGGTTCAGGCCTGCCATGTCGATGTTTTCTGGAAGCGGAAGCCTTCTTGGCTGCCTCATTTGCTGACAATAAGGCGGGGAGCTTTCATTCGGGTTACGCTTGGCCCCCTCATTTGGGGCCGCGGCAACCCAATTTCCCCGGTTCCGCATTCGCGCTACCCTGTTGCCACCGAACCAAGAAAACCGTTCAAGGAGCCGCGATGTCCACCTTCACCTACGACCACATCCACATCCGCAGCCGCGACCCGGAGAAAACCGCTGCGTACTACGAGCGCATGTTCGACGCGCAGATCATCCGCACGCCGCAGGAAGGTGCCACACGCATCGACATGAAGATCGGCGGCCAGGATGTGTTCATTGCGCCGGTCCCGGAGAAGAGCAACGTCAATCCGCCGCCGGTCACGCCCTATCAGGGGCTCGATCATTTCGGCCTGCGCGTGACGAACATCGACAAGGTGGTGGCGGACCTCAAGGCCAAGGGCGCGGAGTTCACCATGGAACTCAACTCGCCGCGGCCGGGCATCAAGATCTGCTTCGTGCGTGGCCCGGAAGGCGTCTCGATCGAGGTGCTGGAGCGCGGCATCAAATGATGCGGCTTCTCTGGCTGGCGCTGCTGCTCGCGTTCGCGGCGCCGGCGGCGGCCGAGTATCCGGACCGTCCGGTGCGGCTGATCATTCCGTTCCCGCCCGGCGGCAGCAACGACGTGGTCGGGCGGCTGGTCGCAAACCAGCTGTCGGAGAAGCTCGGCCACAAGGTGTTCGTCGACAATCGCGGCGGCGCCGGCGGCGTGCTCGGCACCGAATACGTCTCCAACGCGACGCCGGACGGCTACACGCTGCTGGTGATCTCGCTCGCCCACGCGGTCAATCCGTGGCTCTACAAGCTCCCCTATGATCCGATCAAAGGCTTCACGCCGATCGCGATCCTCGGGTCGGGGCAGAACGTGCTGGTCTTGCACCCTGACCTTCCGGTCAAGAACGTGAAAGAGCTTGTCGACATGGCCAAGCATAAGCCCGGCCAGTTGCAATATGCGTCGGCCGGCATCGGC
>JAXDOA010000205.1:0-4123 GCA_034669125.1 Hyphomicrobiales bacterium | reverse complement strand
CCAGCAGCCAAGTGAAGCCCGCGATGGCGAGCGCGAACCCCACCGCGGCCGAGCCCATGTCCTTGATGCGGCCGATATCGGGATGATGGGTCGCGGTCACGTGGTCGGAGAGCTTTTCGATCGCGGTGTTGAGCAGTTCGACCGCAAGCAGCAGCAAGATCACGCCGATCAGCGCAAGGCGTTTCCAGGCGAGCGACGTGATCAGGAACGCAAGCGGGACGCTGAGCGCGAGCGCGACCAGTTCCTCGCGGAACGCGGCTTCGGACTTTGCTGCGGCGAGAATTCCGCGCCATGAATTGATCGTGGCGCGCAGCATGCGATGCACGAAAGCTTCCCTCTCATCGAAACGGGCGCGGCCGAAGCCTGCCCCTACTCTACCTGAGAAACGAACGGCGTCACTGATCGAGGTTGAAACAGTTCTTGTCCTATCAACCGCTAACCAGCAACAGAATGACGACAATGACAATGACTGTGACGACGGCTGCGCCGAGCAGCCAGATCCACGGTATCCCGAACTGGAACACGGTCGTCGTGTGCGTGAACAGGGAAGCGCACAGGCTCCCCACCAGCACTCCAATGAAAAATATCGCTGCGTAACGAATGTATTTCTTGTGCCGCGGAAAATATGGCGCGAACGCCAGGACCAATGAAACGATCGCGGCGACGGCGGCCACATAGTTGAACGGATTGTCTTTCACGCGCTCGGCCTGGCTTCGTCCACAACGATGCGGATGAACAAATCGCCCGGCCGGCCACCGGACATCGGGGCGTCGCCGCGGCCGTCGCATTTGAGCCGATCACCGGTTTTCAGCTTGTCGGGCAGCTTGATCGTGAGCGTTTGCTCGACAGGAACGCGGCCGTCGTCATTGCACCTCTTGCACTCTCCTCCAATGCCACGGCACGCGCTGCACTCCATGAGCGCGGAATAACGCAGTTCGATTGCGCCGCCGTCCTCGGCCCGCTTGGAATCAAGCCTCACGAGGACTTCGCGCGGTGCGCCGTCGAGCGAGCCCGTCAGATCGGCCACAATTTGCCTTACCGGCGCTTCCTCCAACCCCATCGCCTTGCCGAGGCTGAGCACCGCAGGCATGGCGTAAGGCCGCGGGCCGCTGGCCATTAGCACCAGGAAGCAGCCGCGCAGGATCGCTTGCCGCATCTGCAAATCGAGCAACGATTTTCTTTTTTCAATGAACGGGACCATACCCTCCGCGCTTTGTCCGCGCTCTTTCGCGGCGGCGACAAGATCGGCATCGCTGACGACCGCATTCAGCGTGGCCGCGAGCACCGAGCGGATCGCGGCGAGTTCTTGCGGGGTTGGTTGCGAGGGGTGACGGATCGCGCCCGACAGCGCCTCGATCATGATGCGCGCGGGTTCGGGGAAGCTTGCGATCGGGCGAAGCTGGGGCGGCGCCGCGACGGCGGGCCGACTTGAACCTGGTTCAGTTTCGCCGGGCGGCGAGTAGTTCAGGAATGCGATCAGGCCGCGCACCAGCTGGAACCCACCGAACAGGATCGCGCCCCAGGCGAAGACAAAGCGGTTGCCGCCGCTCGATGCCGACACGACCGTGACAATCAAACCGACGACGCAAATCGCGCCCCCAATCATCATGTTGTTCAGGCCGGGCGCGCTCATGATGACACCACCACCAGTCCAACCGGTAACAGCTCCATTCAGAAAATCCTCGTCAACATCGCTATCCTCTACGCATTGACTCAATCTCTCGACCAGCGGTTTGAGTCCCGGCCGACAATGGAACCTCGTGAATGGGCGGTGAAATCAAGCGAACAGTTTGGACCATCCGGATGCGCTTGGCGACATCCGGCTGAATTGGCATGAATTCACATCCTCACAATCCCGCCGCGGCCTGCAGCGGCTTCGCCTTCCCTGCTCTCTCGGCCTTGAGCAATTCGGCCAGCAGGAAAGCGAGCTCGATCGCCTGCTCGGCATTGAGCCGCGGGTCGCACAGCGTGCGATAGCGGTCGTTCAGGTCCTGATCGCTGATCGCGCGCGCGCCGCCGGTGCATTCGGTGACGTCCTTGCCGGTCATCTCCAGATGCACGCCGCCGCCATGCGTACCTTCGGCCGCGTGCACGGCGAAGAAGGTCCTCACCTCGGACAGGATGCGGTCGAACGGCCGCGTCTTGTAGCCGCTCTCGGCCGTGATCGTGTTGCCGTGCATCGGATCGCACGACCACACCACTGCGCGGCCCTCGCGCTGCACGGCGCGCACCAGCGCCGGCAGGCTTTCGCCGGCCTTGTCGGCGCCAAAGCGGCAGATCAGCGTGAGCCGGCCCGCCTCGTTCTCGGGATTGAGCGCGTCGGTCAGCCGGATCAGGTCGTCGGCTTTCAGCGACGGGCCGCACTTGAGCCCGATCCGGTTCTTGATGCCGCGGAAATATTCCACATGCGCGTGGTCGGGCTGGCGCGTGCGGTCGCCGATCCAGACCATGTGGCCCGACGTGCAGTACCAGTCGCCGGTGGTCGAATCCTGCCGCGTCATCGCCTGCTCGAAGCCGAGCAGGAGCGCCTCGTGGCTGGTGTAGACGTCGGTGCCGCGCAACTCGGGATGATCTTCCAGATCCAGCCCGCACGCCTGCATGAAGTTCAGCGTCTCAGTGATGCGGTCGGCGACTTCCCGATAGCGATCCATCGCCTTCGGGTCTTTTACAAAACCAAGCATCCATTGGTGGACACGGCCGAGACTGGCATATCCGCCATGCGCGAAGGCGCGCAGCAGGTTCAGTGTCGCTGCGGACTGGTGATAGGCCTCGATCAGCCGTTGCGGGTCGGGCGTGCGCGCGGCCGCGGTGAACTCGGCGCCGTTGACGATATCGCCGCGATAGCTCGGCAGCTCGATGCCGTTACGCTTCTCGACGGATGACGAACGGGGCTTGGCGAACTGGCCGGCGATGCGGCCGACCTTCACCACCGGCGAGGCCGCCGCGAAGGTGAGCACCACCGCCATCTGCAGGAAGACGCGGAAGAAGTCGCGGATCGAGTTCGCTGAGTGATCCTCGAAGCTCTCCGCGCAGTCGCCGCCTTGCAACAGGAAAGCCTCGCCGGCCGCGACCCGCGCGAGCGACTTCTTCAGGTTGCGCGCCTCGCCGGCAAAAACCAGCGGGGGAAACGACGCGAGTTTGGTTTCCACGGCGCCAAGCTTTTCGGCATCCGGGTACTCGGGCAACTGGACGACAGGCTTTCCCCGCCAGCTATCGGGGGCCCAACGCTCGGCCATGACGCATAACTCCTTGCAATTGCCCGGGTTTATACACCAGAAACGTGCCCTGTCATCCCGGAAGCCGCGCGGAGCGGCTTGTCGGGAAGCCATCTATGAGTTCCATGCCCCTTCATCCAGCCTACGCCCAGGTCTCAGCGCTGCTCGCCGCGGTCTTCATCCTGATCGCCGGGAACGGGCTCGCGAACACGCTGATCCCGCTGAGCGCGACCGCGGCGTTATTCCCGCCGCTCTCGATCGGCTTCATCGGGTCGTCCTATTTCGGCGGCATGCTGATCGGGTGCCTCGCGGCGCCGCGCATCATCGCGCGCGCGGGGCACATCCGGGCATTTTCGGCGTTCGTCGCGATCAGCGCGGTCGCAACGCTCGCGCATCCGATCTTCGTCGAGCCGGCGGCCTGGGCCGCCATCCGCGCGGTCACGGGCTTCTGCTTTGCAGGGCTCTACGCCACGATCGAAAGCTGGATGCACGACAAGGCCGACAACGTGGTGCGCGGCCGCGTGCTCGCGCTCTACCAGATCGTCCACTACGCGGGCAGCGCGACCGGCCAGCAGGCGATCCGCTTCATCTCGACCACCTCGTTTGTGTCATTCTCGATCGTCGCATCGGCGCTCGCGCTGTCGGTGCTCCCCCTCGCCTACACCCGCAGCGATCCGCCCGAGCCGCCGCCGGTGCCGCGGCTGCGGCTCGGCTGGCTGTTTCGCATCTCGCCGGTCGGGGTCGTCGGCGCACTGGTCTCGGGCATCGCGAACGGCACGTTCTGGTCGCTCGCGCCGGTGTTCGCCGAGCGGAGCGGGCTCTCCGCGGGCGGCGTTGCGAGCTTCATCACGGCGGCGATCGTCGGCGCGGCGCTGGTGCAATGGCCGGTCGGACGGCTCGCCGATCAT
>JAXDOA010000204.1:0-11755 GCA_034669125.1 Hyphomicrobiales bacterium | reverse complement strand
ACCGCCTTGTTGCGCTTGGTCACGCGGTGCGCCATCAGCACGGCTTCGGCGGTCGCGGTCGAGCCGTCGTACATCGAGGCGTTCGCAACTTCCATGCCGGTCAGCAACGCGACCTGCGTCTGGAACTCGAACAGGTAGTGCAGCGTGCCCTGTGCGATCTCGGGCTGATACGGCGTGTACGAGGTGAGGAACTCGGACCTCTGAATGAGGTGATCGACGCTCGCCGGAATGTGGTGCTTGTAGGCGCCGCAGCCGACGAAGAACGGCACCGAGGAGGCCGCGACATTCCTGCCCGCCATGCGGCCGAGCACGCGCTCGACCTCGATCTCGGACTTCGTGCGCGGCAGATCGGGCAGCGATTTCAGCCGCTTGTCCGCCGGGATGTCGGCGAACAGCGCGTCGATATCCGCGGCGCCGATGCGCGCCAGCATTTCGCCGCGGTCTTCAGGTGTCAGGGGCAGATAGCGCATTCCATTCCTCGGCTTGTTCGGTCGTACTCTCTTTCGCGGTTCACACGAACGACATCGTTCCCTGAACGACCACGTCGCTCTTCACCGAATTCGCGATGTAGCACTCCTCGTGCGCGAGATGATGCAGTTCGTCGAATTGTTCCTGGCTGGGGCGCTTGGCGCCGGTGAACGCGACAGCGGGCTTCAACATCACTTTGGAAACCCAGAGTTTTCCGCGCTCGTTCCTGGTCATTTCCCCGGTGGCTTCATCGACATAATCCTCGACGACGAATCCCTTGCCGGCCGCGATGTCGAGAAACCACAGCATGTGACAACTCGCGAGCGCGGCGACGAAACCCTCCTCCGGATCGACGGCTTCGGCGACCGAATAGGGAAGCTTCACGCTGAGCGGCGAGGAAGAGGCCGGAACAGTCACTCCTCCGTCGAAGCCCAGGGTATGCGCGCGGCTGTAGCGCTTGTCGGTGAACACCGCGCCGCCCCTCGTCCACGTCACTGTCGCGCGGTAACGGTGTGCCATCGGCCGCTCCCTTTGCTCGTAGAAGGCCCGTTGCTCGTCATTCGAGCGTCTTGAGGAATTCCTTGTACTGCTCCTCGCTCATGAGATCGTTCAGTTCGCCGGGCGCGCTGAGTTTCAGGCGGAAGAACCAGCCTTTGCCCTCGGCATCCTCGTTGATCGTCGCGGGCGCGCCGTCGAGCGACTGGTTGACGGCGACCACTTCGCCGGTCGCGGGCGCGTAGACGTCGCTCGCGGCCTTCACCGACTCCACCACCGCCGCCTCGCCGCCCTTCTCGACCGCACGGCCGATCTCGGGCAGCTCGACATAGACGATGTCGCCGAGCGCATTCTGGGCGTGCTCGGTGATGCCGACGGTCGCGACATCGCCGTCGAGGCGGATCCATTCGTGGTCCTTGGTGTAGCGTGTGGCCATCTGGCTTTCCCTTTAGCGAACGTAGTTGTGCGGCACGAACGGCAGCGCGGCGACGCGCGCCGGCATCGGCTTGCCGCGCACGGTGAGCATCACAGCGGTGCCCGGCGCGGCGTAACGCGCCTCCACATAGCCCATCGCGACCGGCGCGTTGACGCTCGGCCCGAAGCCGCCGGAGGTGATCTTTCCAATGACGTTATCGTCCAGCGTGATCTCGGTGCCTTCGCGCGCGGGCGCGCGGCCTTCCGGCTTGATGCCGACACGCAGGCGCGCGGGGCCTTGCGCGATCTCGCGCTGGATGCGCTCGGCGCCGGGAAAGCCGCCTTCCGCACGGCGCCGTTTCTGGATCGACCAGGTGAGCGCGGCTTCGACCGGAGAGGTCGTGGTGTCGATGTCGTGCCCGTAGAGACACAAGCCCGCTTCGAGGCGCAGCGAGTCGCGCGCGCCGAGCCCGATCAGTTTGACGCTCGGCTCGGACAAGAGCCGCTCGACGATCGCGCGCACGCGTGTCGCCTTGCAGGAAATCTCGTAGCCGTCCTCGCCAGTGTAGCCCGAGCGGCTGATGTGGCAATCGATGCCGTCGAAGCGCGTGGTGATCGCGCTCATGAACGGCATCGGCACCGCCTCGGGGCAATGCCGCCCGACCGCGTGGCGCGCCATCGGACCCTGCACGGCGACCAGCGCGCGATGGTCGGCGCGGATCAGCCGGGCGCCCGCTGGCAGCCGCGCCGCGATGTGCCCGTAGTCCGCCTCCTTCGTCGCCGCGTTGACGACCAGAAACAGCACGCCGTCCTCGTCCGGGTCGGCCGAGCGCGTGACCATCAGGTCGTCGAGGATACCGCCGCTCTCGTCGGTGAACTGCGTGTAGCGCTGGCGGCCGGGCGCGAGGTTGACGATGTCGGCGGGCACCAGCGCCTCGAGCGCGCGCGCCACCGTCTCGTGATCGGCGCCGACCAGGAACGCCTGACCCATGTGCGAGACATCGAACAGGCCGGCCTGCGTGCGCACATGATTGTGCTCGGCGATGATGCCGTCGGCATATTGCACCGGCATCTCGTAGCCGGCGAACGGCACCATGCGGCCGCCACGCGCCATGTGGAGCGAATGCAGCGGGGTTTTTAGGAGCGGCGCGGGAGCGGCTTGCGGCGCGGCTTCCCCGGCGGCAATCGCGGACGCTTCGGGCGGATGCAAAGGCGCCGACGCAGGAGTCTGCGTGTCGGTTGTCTCAACTGTGTCGGGCGCTTCTGTCATGACCGGTTCCGCATAGAGGACTCGCGCGGGCAACCTACCCGTTCGAGCCCCCTCTGTCGCGGAACCTGAGAGATTTCACCGCAGCGTCGCGCAAGCGCCGTGCAGCTTACTCCGTCGGTGAGCGGCACCCGCCGGGTGCTGCTGCTTTCCAGAGTTTCATCCCCCTGCGGTCCGTTTGCCTGAGCGTTTTCGGGGCGGTTGCGCCTTCGGCGCCGGTCTCGCGAAGCGGCTGCGAAGCCGGGCTCTCCCGCAGGGTTCGTCTGATGTGTCGCGATGGGGATCGTAGAGGGGCCGGGTCCGATGTCAACTTCTCACGACGGCCGCACGATGGGCACGCTGAATTCGCATACGAGCCCGGCAGGCTCATACTTCAATTGAACCTCGCCTTGAAGTTCGCCGGCGAGGCGGTTGATGAGGCGTGTGCCGAACCCGTGCCGGGTCGGCTCCGAAACGGACGGTCCGCCGATCTCGACCCAGGTCATGGCAAGCCGCCGCGCATCGTCGTCCAGCGACGAGGTAATCTCGATGCGCCCCGCGCCGTCGGACAGCGCGCCGTATTTGACGGCATTCGTGCACAGCTCATTGAGTGCCATCGTCAACGGCAGGACCATCCGCGGACCGACTTCGGCCTCGGTATCGTGAACGACAAACCGCCGGGTATCGTTGGTGTCGAATGGCTCGATCGCCTTGTGGATCACGTCGATCAATCGCGCGCCGCTCCATTTGGATTGCAGCAACAGATCGTGCGCCCTGCCCAGCGCAATCAGACGGCTTTCGACCGCCAACCGGCCCTGCTCCAGATTGACGGCGGTGCGCAAACTCTGCGACGTGATCCCGATGACGGTTGCCAGCGTGTTTTTCACGCGATGATGCAGTTCCTCCAGCAACAGATGCTGCAATTTTCTGGCGGCCTCGGTCTCGGTGGCGTCAATGCCCGCCTGAGCCAGCAGGCGCGCCGCGTCGATGCCGGCCTGCGTCAGCAATTCGCGCAGGCCGGCGTTTTCCGCCGCCAGCACGTCTTCCTTGAGGCCTTTGAAGTCACCCGCCATGAGCACGCCCGCGTCCGTTCCGCGATGCGCCATCCTAGGGTATTTCGGCTCCTGGAAATGGAAAACCTCCGCCATATGATCTAACGGAGCCCGATGAGGCGAACCTCGCCTGCGGCGTTGGCGGAGCGTCTGCGATCGAATTGGCAGTTCTGGTCGTAATAGGGCCAGCTGCGTGCCGAACACGCGGTTCCCCTGACGCGCATGGGAAGCTTGTCGCCCTTGGCGAGAGCTGCATGAACCTGCGGCTTGGCCTTCGCCTCCGGTATCGCCGACATCGAGAGGGCCGCGAAGCCGGCCATCAAACCGGCAACGGCAACGACCGTGACGGATTTTGCCATGGCGGATGTAAGCATTGCGGTCCCCCTCGGCGCCGTTACGCCTGGAACGAGAACGCGCGGCCGAGAGGAAGGTTCAATGTCTCATGGTAAATCGTTAGATAATGCGGTTTCTACAAGTAGATTTTTGTTGATATCGTTCACCAATTTCAAATAATGTGCTGCGAGCCACAAAATAATATCGCCGGATATACTGAGCGTTTATTTGGCACAAACCACCCGCTCTGGAACGTTCCGCCGTTTGAATACTTTGCCTATCGCGACCCGTTTCGTTTCCTTTTGTGGCGAGATTCTCATGCGATTCCGGAACGACAGGCACTGACATGGAAATCGAGCCAGTAATGAGCTGTCCGGCGTATTGGCAATCGCAAGGCAACCGCTGCCAGCGGCTGTCGCGGAGCTGCATGGACCTCGCAACGGCAAGGGATCTCCGGCTGGTGGCGGAGGAATACTTCATCAAGGCGTCCGGGCTGGAGCGGGACGAGCGGGACGCCAAGACAACGATGTGAAGTCACGTCAACCGCATCATCGGGAAGGACATTTCGTGTCGCATAAATTCTTTGTCGGACAAGCCGTCGATCTCATTCCCAGAATTCTTCGCGCCGCTGCAAATGGCCAATACGAGGTTCGCCAGTTGATGCCGGCGTCCGATCGCGACGCGGGCGACCCGAGCTACCGGATCAAGAGCATCGACGAAAAGCACGAGCGCGTGGTGTTCGAGAGTGATTTGACGTTGTCGGCCCGATCCGAATCCGTCGCCGCCTGATTCTCGCAACCCGTCCGGCCTCGCGCCGTCGCTCATGCCGTCGGGTGGTGAGCCGTGCCCGCGCCTGCCGCGTCCTTTTCGTGCGCCGCCTGCAACTCCGCCGGATCGATCGTGAACATTTCCACCGATGAGCGCCAGTGACCCTGACCGGGTACAAGGATCATGGTCGCGACGCGGCGGTAGACCGGGAACGAGAGGCTTTCGATCAGTTCCTCGTCCGTGGTCACCCGATAATTGCCCGCAGGGAGCAGACGGTCGACGCCCTTCAATGAAAAGGACTTGTGAAACGCCCACACCTTGTCGCGCGTGCGCACGGTCATGACAGGTCCGCCGGACCAAGTTCGTAAGAGCCCTTGCGTCCGCGCGAATAGGCGCGCAGCGCCGCGGCGCGGATGCGTTCGCTATTGGAATCGAACGCGCCGAGCATGCCGGGCTCGTCCCGGTTCATCGCGGGATGCAGATGTTTCAGCGCATCTTCGGTGACGAAGAACGACCACTCCATCGCGCTGTCGTGGCCCCAGAACCGGACCGCGCGCCGGGTCGCGTCGTAGCTGCGGCTCTGGTTTGGAAACATCAGCGACATTGGATGTCCGCCGCGCCGATCCGGATGAGCAGACCGGCGCGGTTCATGTTCGAGCTACTTCAAGCTGCCCAGCATGTTTGCACAGGCTTGCGCAACCGAGGAGTTTGCCGAGTCGTTGCCGGGAAGCGTCGCCCAGCCGCCCTTCTCGATAAACGAGCCTTGCATGTACGAGCTGACCTTCTTGAGTTCGGTCATGTTCGTCGTCGCTTCCGCGCTGCGCTGGAATTTGTCGACGCAGATCGGCGACAGTGCCGCCACGACGGCGGAGGTCGTGCTTTTTTGCACCATGTCTTTCGCCGTGCCGCCGGTGACCCAGCCGCCCCAATAAAAGCCGATAAACAACGTCGCCACCGCGCCGGCCGCCGCGCCTTGCAGCAGCCGCGTGAGTGAATCCCCCTGAAGGATTGCAGGTAACTGCATATGTTTCCCCTTGTCGCTCCGAAATGTTTCGGAGCGAGTTCAACGGAGACCCGAGTGGGCTCCGGTCAATCATGCCGATGAAGTTGAATTGAAGGCCCGGCCGCTTTGCGCTGGCGTTTCGGTCGAACACACCATGGGCCTGTTGGGCGACAAAGTCGATGAATATCTCAGCGATTGCCGTGGTAATCGCCGGCGCTAGGTTTCTTGTTTGCGCATGATCTTTTTCGAAAACCGGTTCCCACCCCGCATCAAGTGCGGGGCAGGCTTTTTCGGAATCATGCGCTATCCGGCCGCCTCTTTCTTCATGCGCCACATCTGAAAGCCTTCCGCCTCGATCGCCTTTTCGATCGCGTCGCGCGACATGTTGTGCGGCGGCGCGCTGCTCGGCCCGACGATGCCGGTCACCGTCCAGGGCCCGTGCTGCTTCGGCAGCTTGGCGCCGGCCGGATCGCTTGCGAAGGCCCGCAATTCTTTCCGCGTCTCGGACTTGAAGATGTAGATGCGCACGGCTGATGCCTTTCTGCGAAACGTTAAGCTTTGGGTGTCACCGGCACTTGGGCCGTCACATGATCCACCAGGCGAGCAGCGCGCCCCCCGCGCCGATCGATAAGACGGTCCAGATCGCGTAGAGTTGCAATGCTTCCACTTCTGTCCCCGATTCCGAATGTCAGCAGTGACCGGCGCGTACCACGGAGAGCGCGCGGGAATTGACGGGCGGCAAGGGCGGCAGTTCGTCGAGCCGCTCCTGATTTGCCGCAAGCGCATTCCGGGACCGCTGCATGCGGCGCAGCAGTTCGCGATCGCCCGGCGACCGGGCGAAATCCGCAAACGTGCCGCAGGTGGCCGCTTCGCGGCGATAGTCCGATGAATTGTGCGACTTGAACACGCGCTCTCCTTCCAGCAGGCGGGAGCGCAAGGATCTCTCAGCTACCGGCGCCTGAGGTCGTTTTTGCGACATGCCGGTAATGGCGCAGTATACACCCTTCGGGGTCCGGGGCCTAAGCATTTCTCCGCCCTAGATTATCGGCCGGCGCGGTCATTTCTTGCCGCGCGCAACGCGCCGCCGCGAGCCGGGGCGCACCAGCAGCGCATTGTGCTCGCCGACCTTCGGCAGCGGCATGCGCGGCTTCAAGTGCCGGCCGTCGAGTAAAATCGGCAGCAATGGCACAGGTGTTTTTTCACCATTCTCCAGTGTGAGGTCCGCGAGGCCGCCGCTCGCGAGCAGGTGCGGATCGTCGAACAATTGCTCGGGCTTGACGATCGGCGCGTAAGGCAAGCCCTCGCGCTCGAACACGGCCTGCAAATCCTTCGACGAATAGCGTTTGACGATCTCGCGCAGCGCCGGGATCATCCAGTCGCGCGCCCGCACGCGCAGCGTGTTGCTGGCCAGGCGCGGGTCGTTCGTCATCGCGCCGAGATCGAATGCACGGGCGAACGTGGCCCATTGGCTGTCGGTGACGACGCCGAGAAACACCTGTTCGCCGTCCGCGGTGTCGAACAGGTCGAACACGCCCCACGCGTTGATGCGATCGGGCATCGGCCGCGCCGCGACGCCGGTCGCCGCATACTGCTGCATGTGCTGCGCGGACAGGAACACGCAGTTCTCGAACAGCCCCACCTGCACCTCTTGGCCCCTGCCGGTATGCTGCCGCTCGGCCAGCGCCGCGAGCGCGCCGAGCGCGCCGAACATTCCGCCCATGATGTCGTTGACGGACGAGCCTGCGCGCAGCGGACGGCCGGGCGGCCCGGTCATGTAGGCGAGCCCCGCCATCATCTGCACCACTTCATCGAGCGCCACACGGTGCTCGTAGGGGCCGGGCAAAAAGCCCTTGTGGGACACATAGATCAGCCGCTTGTGCTTCTTTTTCAACGCGGCGTAATCGAAGCCGTATTTCTTCAGCGCGCCGGGACGGAAATTCTCGCTCACGATATCGGCCGACGCGATCAGCGCGTCGATGCGCGCGCGGTCGGCGGGATCGGCAAGATCGGCGACGACGCTCTTCTTGTTGCGATTGAACACGCGGAAAAAGCCCGCGCCTGAGCCGATCATAGTACGCGTCTTGTCGCCGCCCGGCGGCTCGACCTTGATCACCTCGGCGCCGAGATCGCCGAGGATCAGCCCGCACGACGGCCCCATGATCATGTGCGAGAACTCGACCACGCGGATGCCGGTGAGCGGCAGGCGCGGCGCGCGCGACTTTTTCGCCATGCCGGGCTTGCGCGCGGAAGCGCGCTTCACGCGCGACTTGGCTTTTTTGGCCATGAGGGAAATCTACTTGCGCTTCTGCTTGGCGGGCTTGCGCTCGGGTTTGGTGTTCAGGCTCGCGGGATCGAAGCCGACATACACCACATAAGCGTCGAAATCGGCGGCGCGCGGCATCGGGAACGTCAGGTCCTGCTCGACGTGCGTGAACGGCACGCTGACCTGCCCGGGCCCGACCGCAACCGCCAGCTTGTAGAACCTGGTCACGACGGTCTTCGGAGCCGGCCCCTCCTGCACCACGGCCATGCGCAACGGGATGTCGACCTGGCCCGGCCCGCCCGATGGCCCGAGCAGGACGCGGCCTTGCACGCCGACCTTCATGGTCATGACGCCGCCGAGTGCCGCGCATTCACGCGCCGTCTGCGCGATCGACACCTGATAGCGCGTGGTCAACGGGCCGCCCTCGGCGCCAGGCGCCGTGATGGCGAGCGTGGAAGCGCCCTGGCGCACATCGACACCCGGGCAATCGACTTCGGCCGCCGTGTTGGCGTTCGCGGTGTCGCCGGATGCCGAAGACGAGGAGGAAGGACCGAACAACCAGTTGCCGAGCTTGTCGGTGATCGACTGCGCGACGGCCTGCGAAGTCAACACCAGCAAGACGCCAGCCAGCATGGCGCGGCCGGCCGCCGATTGACGTACAGAAAGTCCCATCACTCACCCATCCTAGTGGAGCGGATTTGACATTCGCTACCCATCTAGCCGCACGTCCCGGAAGCGAATGTCAAATCCAAGCTCCACTAGCACTTATATTTGCTAGTGGTCCTTTGATTCCAACATTCGCAAAAGCGCTCGTCGAACTGGGATGCGAATGTTGGAATCGGACCACTAGTGCCCGGCCGCGTTATAGCAGCCGAACCTTGGCGCCCCAAGGCAATTAGGCCGTGCCGTTCAGCCGCCCGAACAGCAGATGGTCCTGCCACAGCCCGTTGATGCAGAGGTACTCGCGCGCGTAGCCCTCGCGCACGAAACCGGTCTTTTCGAGCAGCCGGATCGAGGCCGCGTTGGAGGGAATGCACGCGGCTTCGATCCGGTGCAGCCGCAGCGAGCCGAAGGAAAACGGAACCAGCGCCCGCACGGCGCCGGTCATCAGGCCGCGCCGCGCAAACGGCTCGCCGACCCAGTAGCCGAGGCTTCCCGCCTGCGCGACGCCGCGGCGGATGTTGGCGAGCGTCAGGCCGCCGACGAGCGCCTCATCGCTTTTGCGGAACAGAAAGAACGCATAGGACGTGTCGGAACGCTGGTCCTCGGCATAGCGGCGCAAGCGGCGGCGAAACGCCGAGCGGGTCAGGTCGTCCCCCGGCCAGGTCGGCTCCCACGGCGTGAGGAACGCGCGGCTTGCCTCGCGCAACGTGGTCCATTCGCTGTAGTCGGACATCTGCGGCGCGCGCAGGTACACGCCATCGCCGTCGATGGTCGGCAGCGGCTCGGAGAAACTGACCGTGCGAAAGAAGGCCATGGTTCATCTATCAGCGCATGATCTTTTCCGAAAACCGCTTGCCACTTTTCGGGATCATGCGTCAGGCGGCGGGGCGCCCCAGACTTTCGGCAATCACCGCAGCCCTTTCAAGCCCACGTCCGGGGCCAAGCACCGCGACCGCGGGCCGCGAGCGCCCGATCAACGCGCGCCCGGCGGCGCGCGCGCTTTCGACCGTGACGGCCTCGACCTTGCCGACGATCTCTTCTAGCGGAATCGGACGGCCGTAGATCATCATCTGCCGCGCGAGCTGTTCGGCGCGCGCGCCGGAGCTTTCCAGCGCCATCAGCAGACCCGCCTTCATCTGCGCCTTGGAGCGCGCGATCTCGCGCTCGCTCAAAGTCTCGGCCGCATTGGCGATCTCGTCGACCACGACGCGCATCAGTTCAGGCAGATCGGAGGCATCGGTGCCGGCATAGACGCCGAGCACGCCGGTGTCCGCGTAGGCCGCGTGGAACGCATAAACCGCGTAGCAGAGGCCGCGGATCTCGCGCACCTCCTGGAACAGGCGCGACGACATTCCGCCGCCAAGCACGTTGGTGAAGACCTGCAGGCTGTAGATCGAGGGGTCGCGCTGCGGCACGCCTTCGAGCGCGAAGGCGACGTGCACCTGCTCGAGGTCGCGCTGCTGGATGCGCGCGCCGCCGGAAAACTTCGCGGGCTCCGGTAGCGGGCCTTCGGGGCCGCTGAAGCTCGCGAAGCGCTGCTCCACCTCCGCGACGATCTCCTTGTGATCGACCGCGCCCGCCGCCGCGATCACCATGTCGGGGGCGCGGTAGTTGCGCGCGAGGTAGGCGCGCAGTTTGCGGCTGTCGAACGAGCGCACCGTCTCGGGCGTGCCGAGGATCGAGCGGCCAACCGGCTGATCCGGGAATGTGACGGCTTGCAGATATTCGAAGATCAAATCGTCGGGCGTGTCCTCGGTGGCGCCGATCTCCTGCACGATCACGTTTTTCTCGCGCGCAAGCTCCTCCGGCTCGAAGGTCGGATTGGAGAGAATGTCGGACAGCACGTCGAGCGCGAGCGGCACATCGGCGCGCAGCACGCGCGAATAATAGGCGGTGCTCTCCACGCTGGTCCCGGCGTTGAGATCGCCGCCGACCGCCTCGATCTCCTCGGCGATCTGGCGCGCGGTGCGGCGCGTAGTGCCCTTGAACGCCATGTGTTCGAGGAAGTGCGAGATGCCGTTCTCGTCCGCACGCTCGTCGCGGCTGCCCGAACCGACCCAGACGCCGAGCGAGGCGCTCTGCAGATGCGGCATCGCGTCCGTCACGACGACCAGGCCAGAGGGCAGACGTGTGACGTCCATGCTCATGCGGCAGCTCCTTCGCGCGCGGCACGGCTGGCCGCAAGGATGAATTTTTCGACCGCGCCCTGATCGTTCGGCAGCACGGCGATCCGCTCCTGCCGCTCGTTGAGGTCGCCGAGCCAATCGGGCAGCGCCGGCCGCGTTCCGCACGCCGCTTCGACCGCGGCGGGGAATTTCGCCGGATGCGCCGTCGACAACACCACCATCGGGACCGCCGGATCGCGGTGCTCCTTCTCGGCGACCGCGACCGCGACCGCGGTGTGCGGATCGATGAGCATGCCGACCTCGCGCTGCACCGTGCGGATGGTGGCGGCGGTTTCGTCCTCGTCGGCGCGATCCGCCGTGAAGCGCGAACGGATTTCGGTCAGCGGCTCCGGCGCGATGGAAAAGCTGCCCGATTGCGCGAGCGATCCCATCACGGCGCGCACGGCTACAGAATCGCGATTGTACGCGTCGAACAGCAGGCGCTCGAAGTTCGACGAGACCTGGATGTCCATTGAGGGCGAAGCGGTCGCCGTCACGCCGCGCACCTCGTAGGTGCCGGTCTTGAGCGTGCGCACCAGGATGTCGTTGACGTTGGTGGCGACCACCAGCCGCTCGGCCGGCAGCCCCATGCGCATCGCCACATAGCCGGCGAACACGTCGCCGAAATTCCCCGTCGGCACCGTGAAGGCGACCTTGCGATGCGGGCTGCCCAGCGCGACCGCGGCCGTGAAGTAGTAAACCACCTGCGCGACGATGCGCGCCCAGTTGATCGAGTTGACGCCGGAGAGGCGCACGCGGTCGCGGAAGCCGTGATGATTGAACAGGCCCTTCACGATCGCCTGGCAGTCGTCGAACGTGCCTTCGATCGCGAGCGCGTGCACGTTCGCCTCCTGCGGCGTCGTCATCATGCGCCGCTGCACGTCG
>JAXDOA010000203.1:0-3297 GCA_034669125.1 Hyphomicrobiales bacterium | reverse complement strand
CCTTCGCATTGAACTCGACCAGGCTGCCTGATTCCGGCAACTCCGCCGGATGGGTCATGCGCTTCACGTCCTCGAACGGAATCCCGCGCCGCGCCATGATGTGCTTGCGCTCCAGCGGCTCCGCTTCCGCCCCGCCGCTGCCGCGCGGGTTGGTCTTGCGGATATGACCATGGAAGGGGCAGCGGACGCCGGCATCGACCGAGTAGTTGAAATTGTTGGCGGGCTTGCCGCCGCGCGCATCCTTCGAAAGGGTCACCGGGGTTCCATCCTCGAAGCGACCGACAATCATCGCGCCGGCGAGTTCGCGGTCTTCGCCGGTGAGGGCGAGTATGTCCGCCACCTGCTGTTCGCGCGTCTTGAAGTTCTTCACCGCCTGTTCGAGCTTGCGGAAAATAAACAGGCTGCCGAAGCTGACCGTGTCGGTCGTGCCGGGATCCTTGAGCAGCGCCGTATTCAGCGGAAACGTCGGGTCCCAGCGTGATGTGCCGGCGCCGGACGTCTCCGCGTCGATGTCCTCCTGAAGCATCAACGGCTGGCTGCGGCCGTCGACATATCCGAAATTCTCGATGCCCTCATCGGCGGAGTTGCGGAGCGCCTTTCCATGCTGGACGTGGACGACCGTGCCGCCGGCATCGGCGATGAGGTCCTTTATCGTCCCCGCGAGCGCTGCGGTCTCGCCTTCGGTATCCGCAGCCGCAATGACGACCCCGTGCAGATCCTGCTGAAACGGCGGTTCCCACTGCGCCACTGGCGGGTCGATAAGGGCCGCGAGGCTGCCCGGCGCCTTCATACCGGCCTGGAAATCGGGATCGGCCGGAGCGGACGCTGCCAAACCCAGAGCCTGGTAGCCTTTGACGGACAGCGCCAGATGCGCGAATGGCCCCCCGTCCTTGCCGCTCTTCTTGAACTCCTGCGCCGCGAGAAGCTGGGCATAGGCGCTGGTCAGATGAAAATTGGCGAGATCGCGCAGCATGCGCTTCATTTGCAGCGGTTTGACCGGATCGAGTTTGAAGAAAATATTGGCCGTGAAATCGCGGCCGTGGCCCTTCAGGATATTGCCCTGAAGGCATTGAAGCATTTTCAGCTCCTCGGCGGTCGCTTTCGTCCAAGCGAGCGGCGCAGCAAGATTGATCGCCATAGTTACTCCCCCGAATTGATGACGCATCGCAAGAATTGCTGACTTACAATTCGTGTGCGAATGCGGCAAATATAAGTCGAATTCTATTTAAGATACAATCTTAGAATATAATGCGGGAAGAGACCGCGCACTTGGCTCCACGCGGGTCAATTGATCGGGTGATCCTGCGTCTCGGCGGGCCGGGAAGGCATAGGTTGACAGCCTGATAAATTGCGAAATGTCACAGGTTCCGGCAAAATGCTTACCCTTGGCTATCGCACGGGGCCAAACTGTCCTATGGTCCCGTCGGTTGTGTCATCGACGCAGTTCAATACGATGACGATTGGGGACGAAGCCGAGATCCGCCGCACGTCGGTCAGCACGAAAGTGCTGATGGTCGGACTTGGCGTTCTTGCCGTGCTCGGATCCTTCTGGTCCATCGTCTGGTTCATCCGCTCATACGTCGAAGCCCCGCGCATCAGCATGGCGCCGATGGCGCTCGCCGCGCGCGAGAGCACGCCCGTGGCACCCACGCCGGTGCGCTCGGTGACGATCACGCCCGCCAAGGGGCAGCCGGCTGCCAATCCGCCCGCAACACCCGCTCCGGTGACGGCCGAGGCGGCGCCGCGCGCCGCGGACGCGATCTCCGACCGCTGGATGCCGATGACGCCGCCAGCCCCCGAACCAGCTCCGGTCGCACTGCCCGAAACCTCAGCGCCCGCCGCACTTGCGACTCCCGCCGAGACCGATCCCCCGGTCGATGAAGTGGCGGAGAGCTCCGTTCCGGCGATTTCCGGCTCCGCGCCGTTGCCACGGCGCAAGCCGACGCAGACCGCGGCGGTCCGGCCGCGCAACAGCGATCCGCCGCTGCCGCGTCCGCGCCCCGACGGTCCCGCGCCGCAGAGCGTGTGGACCGCGGTGCCGACGACGGACGACCGCTTCCCGCCGCAGTAGTCATTCCATCGCCGCGCCGGCATCGATCCGCTGCGGGCGATAGCCGTCCTCGGCCAGCGCACGCCCGATCGCGTCGGCATGCGCGGCGTCGCGCGTCTCGACCGTGACGTCGACCTTGACGCCCTTCGCCGGCACATCGAGAAACAGCCGGCTGTGCTCGACCTCGAGAATGTTGGCGCCGAGCTGGCCGAAGCGCGTCGCGATCACGCCGAGCACGCCAGGCCGGTCCGGAATGGTGAGGCGGAACGAGACGATCTGGTTCTCGCGCTCCAGCTCGCGCACCATGATGGAGGCGAGGATGCGCGGATCGATGTTGCCGCCGCACAGGATCAAACCGACGCGGCGGCCCTTGAAGCGCTCGGGGTTCGCCAGCAACGCCGCAAGGCCCGCGGCGCCCGCTCCTTCCGCCATGGTCTTTTGCAGCGTGAGGAACGCGTTCACGGCGCGCTCGAGATGCGCTTCCTCGACCAGCACGATGTCCGATACCAGCGCGCGCACGATCGGCAAGGTCAGCGCGCCGACATTCTTCACCGCGATGCCTTCGGCCAGCGTCGGTCCGCCGACCGGCCGGTTCTCAGCCTTGAGCGCGTTGAACATCGAGGGATAGAGCGCGCATTCCACGCCGACGATCTCGATCGACGGGTTGATACCGCGCGCCGCGATGGCATTGCCGGAAATCAGCCCGCCACCGCCGACCGGTACCACCAGCACGTCGAGGTCGGGAGCCTCCTCCAGCATTTCCAGCGCGATGGTGCCCTGCCCGGCGATCACATGCGGGTCGTCGTACGGATGCACCCACACCAGCGCATCCTTCGCGGCGATGTCCTCGGCGCGCGTTTGCGCATCCGAAACGGTCTCGCCGTCGAGCACGACGGCCGCGCCATAGGCTTGCGTCGCCGCGACTTTCACGAACGGCGTGGTGACCGGCATCACGATGGTCGCCGGAATGCCGAGCCGGCGCGCGTGATAGGCGACCGCCTGCGCGTGATTGCCGGCCGACATCGCGATCACGCCGCGCGCGCGCTCGGCGGCGTCGAGCGAGGTAAGCTTGACCAGCGCGCCACGCTCCTTGAACGAGTTGGTGACCTGCAGGTTCTCGTATTTGACCGATACTTCGGCGCCGGTGAGCGCGGAGAGTTTCGGCGCCGGCAGCATCGGCGTGCGCAGCACCTGGCGCCCGATGGTGCGCCGCGCCGCCTCGATGTCGGAAAGGGTGATCATGGCAT
>JAXDOA010000202.1:0-11808 GCA_034669125.1 Hyphomicrobiales bacterium | reverse complement strand
GGATCGCGACCTGGCACGAAGTGCTGCCGCACCGCGACGGCGCGAAGGCTCCGCGCAAGCCGACGCTCGACGAAATGGGCCCCGGCGTGGAGTCGATCCCGCATCGGGGCGGCACACGCAAGCCGGGCTCGACGCTCGGCCGGCCCGGCATGCGCGGGGGGTTCAAGCGCAAGGGGCGGTAGTGCGCACTCCACCCTCATGGTGAGGAGCGCAGCGAAGCTGCGCGTCTCGAACCATGGCCCGAAGCGAGACCGGCGCATGCCGCCATCCTTCGAGGTTCGCCATAGCGCGTCGCAGACGCGCGTAAACGCGCTTAAGGCTCGCACCTCAGGATGAGCAGGGAGCGCGTGGCGAAGCGCGCGAGAATGCGCTAGCCACGCATCGATGAGTGAGCAGCCGCCCCCGTCACCCGCGCCGCCCGACCACAGCACACCGCGCCTCGCCTTCCTGGTGCTTGCGCTCACCTTCCTGCTGATGGCGCTGGCGCGCGGCATGAGCGAGACCTTCACGGTCTTCCTGCTGCCGATCTCCAACGAGTTCGGCTGGGATCGCGCGCAAACCGTCTCGGTCTACTCGATCGGCGCGCTCAGCGTCGGCCTTGCCGCGCCGTTCGTCGGGCGGCTGTTCGATCACTCCGGGCCGCGCGCCGTCTACGCCATCGGTCTTCTCCTGATCGGCGCGGGATTTTCCGCCGCAGCCTTCGCGCAAGCGCTCTGGCAGTTGCAGATCAGCATCGGCCTCGCGGTGGGCCTCGGCAGCGCATGCCTCGGCCAGGTGACGGGCTCGCTGCTGGTCAGCCGCTGGTTCGGCCCGCGGCTGCCGACCGCGCTGGCGGTGGTCGCTTCGTCGGCCGGCCTCGGCGTCTTCGTGCTGGTGCCGTTAGCGCAAATCACCGTCGACCACGCCGGCTGGCGCGGCGCGTATCACATCCTCGGCGGCGTGATGCTGGCCGTCGCCGTACCGGTGATCCTGCTGCCATGGCGGCGCATCGCCGCCGGGGCCGGACACATCGCCCGGTTGGTGCAAACGCAGGCGGGCGACGATACCTGGACGCTCGGCAGCGCGATGCGCCATCACGCCTTCTGGTCGCTGTTCAGCATTTTCTTCTTCACGTCGCTCGGCATGTTCTCGATCTCGGTCCAGGTCGTGACGTATCTCGTCGAGGTCGGGTTCTCGCCGCTGCAAGCCGCGACCGCCTGGGGATTTTCCGGCGTGCTGCTGGTGATCGGCATGCTGACCGTGAGCTGGCTCGACGGATTGCTCGGCCGCCGCCGCGCGATCCTGTCGGCTTACACCCTCACCGTCATCGGCATCCTGATGCTGTGGGCGCTCAGCCGCCACGCGAACATCTGGCTGCTCGGCGGATTCCTGTTCTGCTTCGGCAGCACGATGGGATCGCGCGGCCCGCTCGTCGCCGCGGCCGCGATGTCCATCTTCCGCGGCAAGCGCGTCGGCACTATCATGGGCACGATCTCGATCGGCATGGGGCTCGGCTCGGCCATCGGCTCATGGGCCGGCGGCCTGATCCACGACTGGTCGCAGAGCTACGACCTGGTGTTCGCCTTCGCGCTCGTGAGCGTGATCTGTGGCATGACACCGTTTCTGGTCGCGCCGGCGCTGCGGCAGTGAACCCCATCCCGCCCCGGCACGACAAATATGAACGAGCCGGAGCCAGCCATGCTTCGCGCAACCATTGCCGATCTCAAGAGCCGTCATGCGGCGTTCGACGCCTGGGTCAACCGCCATTGGGCGACCCTGAGCCCGCTCGGCTACCTGCTGGCGCTTGCAGTCTCGTTCGGCGCAGCAGGGCTGGCCGCGTATCACTCCGGCTTCGGCCCCATAGCGGCGGCGGTGTGCGGCCTGCTGTTCATCCTCTTCATCAGGTTCTACGCGCGCTCGGTTCCCGCCATGCAGCGGCTGATCGGCAGGCTGCATCCCGAGCCGGACGACGCCACAAGACCGGATCAGATTCCCGGCTGGGCGGGAGGTGTGTACCTGCTGGCCGGCTTCATTATCGCGGTCGCCTTCAGCGCGCTGCAGGAAAGCTACACCTACGCGCCGGTGGAATTGTTTCTTGGCTGGGGCGCCGGCCGCAACCTGCTCGACCTGTTCTGGCGAAAGCGCGACGGCACGAGGGCATTCGACACATTCGACCAGAAGCTCGACGAATGGGCCGCGGAGTATCGAGGCTCGCTCCGCGCGCTGGGCACGTCCTTGTGCTTTGCGCTGCTGTCCGGTGGCGTCGCGCTGCACGCTTACGAATCCGGCCTCGCGGATGTCGCAGCCGCGGCATGTGGCGCGCAATGCCGCGGCATTCCCGGCATCGTGTATCTCGCGGCCGCCGCGTTCGGCGCCGGCGCCATTCTCTTCGTTGCGCTCTACGCGTGGCTGACCTCCAGCGTGCAACGCGTCACCGCCGACCCGTGGAAGTTCGTCCGGCCCGAACCGCCGAGCACGAAGGTGCCGTTCTGGGTCCGTGCGCTGCACGTGCTGATCGGGATTGCGGTGTTCATCGCGATGGCGGCGCTCGGGCAACCGCACGTGTCCGGGGAGTTCGCGATCAGCTTCGGCGACTACGGCGGGCTCGCATTGATCGCAGGATGGTGGATCGGCGGGCGCGGCGTGCTCGCATATTTCTGGGCGAAGCTGCCGCGTGGCGGAGCTTTTGCGGCGGCGCGCGACTGAGACTGGCCGCGCTTCTCGCATCGATCGGCGCTATAATAAAGCCGCCGCGGGATACTGCCCCCTGCGGCCTTGGAGGAGCCGACCGTGCCGAAACAATTCTCAAGCCCCTCCCGCATCACGCAGGTTCTGCTGATCGCGCTCTCGGCCGCTGCGCCCGCCGCGTCAGCTTGGGCGCAGCCCGCCCGGGAGGATCGCATCACGGTCAGCTACGCCGAGCCGACAAACCCGGCGCACAAGCTCTATCGCGACGTGCTGATGCAATTTCGCGCACTTGAGGGCATGCGCGATCGTCTGATCTCGTTTCGCTGGCCCCGCCCGCTCAAGCTCGAAGTCCGGAGTTGCGGCGAGTCGGATGCCTTCTACGACGACGGCGAGATCGTGGTCTGCTACGAATTCCTGGCCGGATTCTGGAAAGCGGCGAGTTCTTCGTCACGTCCACCGAACGTCTCCCGGGCGGACGCGCTGGTCGGGCCGTTCATGGATACGTTTCTGCACGAAGCCGCCCACGCGATGTTCGACCTGCTCAAGATCCCCGTGCTGGGGAAGGAGGAGGACGCGGCCGACCTGGTATCCGCCTATCTCATGCTGCAATTCCCCGCGCATGAGAAGCGCGGCCTCATTCTCGGCGCCGCACACAGCTATGCCAGCGAGCTGAACATTCGCAGCGCGCGCGACCTCAACCGGCCGCGGCTGCGGGTCGGACGCCACGCCTCGGCTGCCAACGAACACTCAACGCCCGCGCAGCGTCTCTACAGCGTGCTGTGCATGGCCTACGGTGCCGACAGCGTGCTGTTCGCCCCCGTCGTGGAGGAGGGCTACCTGCCGAAGGAACGCGCCGAGATGTGCGACGACGAGTATGCGCAGATCGATTTCGCCTACCGCACGCTGATTGCCCCGCACCAGGACCCGGTGCCCTGAGGGGTTGCATCTACTACGGCAATGCCGTAGTATGCCGCATTGATGCAAACGGTCGTCGAAACGCCGCCTTATCTTGCCAACGCGGAGCGCTTGTTTACGGCCGAGGAGCGCGCGGCGATCATCGATACCGTCGCCGCCGATCCGTATTGCGGTGTCGTCATTCCGGGAAGCAATGGGATCCGCAAGGTGCGTTTCGGGTTCGGTGGCCGAGGAAAGAGCGGCGGCGCTCGCGTGATCTATCTGTTCGGGGGCGCCGATATTCCGGTCTTTCTGCTGGCGGCTTTCGCGAAGAACCAGAAGTCGGACCTGACGCCAAGGGAGAGACTGGCACTCGGAAAGTCAGTGGCCGAGATGCTGGCGAACTATCGGAGAATAAGATGACCAAGCGCGCATACGACAAGATCATGGCCGGACTCGAGGGCGCCCGCGCCTACCTCGATGGCACTGCCGATAAGCAGCGGTATCGCGTGCATGTGCCGGACAAGATCGACGTCAGAAAAATTCGCACGCAACTTGGCTTGTCGCAGGAGAGATTCGCGCGAACATATGGCTTCGCACTCTCCGCCCTGCGCGATTGGGAGCAAGGCCGCCGCCGGCCGGAACGCAGCGCGCGTATATTGTTGAAGATCGTCGAGAACGAGCCGGAGGCAGTGACGCGTGCCCTGGCGAAGTGAGCCCGCTTTCGCCATCGCCGGGTCGAGCCCGGCGATGACGCTTATGCACGCGATCTACCGACGAGCGATCACGCCTGAATGAAGGCGAGAAGATCCGGGTTGATGATCTCGGGATGGCTCGCAAACGCGCCGTGCGGGAGGCCCTTGTAGACCTTGAGCGTCCCCTTCTTCACCAGCTTGATTCCAAGCAGCGCGGAGTCGGCGATGGGCACTACCTGGTCGTCGTCGCCGTGCATGATCAGCACCGGCACGTCGATCAGCTTGAGGTCCTCGGTGAGATCGGTCTCGGAGAAAGCCTTGATGCAGTCGTAGTGCGCCTTGGTGCCGCCCATCATGCCCTGGCGCCACCAGTTCCTGATCAAGCCTTGCGAGATTTTGGCGCCGGGCCGGTTGAAGCCATAGAAGGGGCCGCTTGCCACATCGAGATAGAACTGCGCGCGGTTCGCGGCGAGCGCCGCCCGAAAGCCGTCGAACACCTCGATCGGCGTTCCACCGGGGTTCTTGTCGCTCTTCACCATGACGGGCGGAACCGCGCTGATCAGCACGGCCTTGGCCACGCGGCCCTTGCCATGGCGGGCGACGTAGCGCGCCACCTCGCCGCCGCCGGTCGAATGACCCACGTGGATCGCATCCTTCAGGTTCAGCGCCGTGACCAGCTCGGCGACATCGGCCGCGTAGGTGTCCATGTCGTTTCCGCGGTCGGTCTGGGTCGAGCGGCCATGCCCGCGCCGGTCATGCGCGATCACGCGATAGCCCTTGCTGAGGAACAGCAGCATCTGGTTATCCCAGTCGTCGGCGCTCAGCGGCCAGCCGTGATGGAAAACGATCGGCTGCCCCGAACCCCAGTCCTTGTAGAAGAGCTGCGTGCCGTCTTTGGTCGTGATCGTATTCATCGCTGGATTCCTTCTTTTTAGAGCAGCTGGGGTCTTGTTCGAGTTTTGCTCTCGCTGATGCCGGCAGATCGGCCAACGATCACGGGTGCGGCGCGCGCGGCCGGGTGATGCGGAGAATGTAGGCCCGAGTCGCTCGCCGACCTTGTCAATATGGCGGCGAAGCTCCGCCTGGCGCCATAGCGCCGGCGTCTCACCGGACGCACCGTTCGCACCGGCCGGCTACGCCGAACAGGCATGTCGGACCAGACCAAGGTAGGTCCGCAACGCTCCTTTGTCCGAATGGATACAAGGACCGCCCAGGCGCATCTTCAGTGCGCGCACGGACGTCGCGTTTGGCCAAGAGCCATCCGGAGATGAACGTGAGCGGGCGACGGAACTCTTCGGGCGGTCGCCCTCCCCCACGGTTTATCGCAACGGAGGACTACCCATGAAGACGCTCCTGACCACCACGATGTCCTGTACGCTGCTCGGTCTGCTTTTCGCCGCCACCGCGCACGTCGCGCCGGCGGCCGCGAAGGAGAAGACCGCCACGTCGTACGAGTGCTTCACCGATGACGGCTACGGCCGCAAGCGTTCCTGCTCGGCGTTCTACCTGCAAAAGCGCGCCGACGCGAAGGATTTCGAGTGCTTCACCGACGACGGCTACGGCCGCAAGCTCCCCTGCTCCTATTACCTCAAGAAGAAGCGCTGAACTGAATGCCTGGGCGGCCCTCCCCCCGCCGCTCAGGCACTTCGGCCGCCATGTGAGAATGAAGAAGAAAACTCTCTCCCGGTGGCCCTCGGCCCAACGTCCCCCCCGTTGGGCCGAATTCTTTCGTGGTTAGCGCTACCTCACACCAAGGTAGCGCTTGAAACATACCTTGGTGGAATTGGATGCGAGCGCGCCCGCACACATGTCTCGCAGGCAGACATGACGTTTCGCCCATCATGATGGATCCGGCCTGTTTGGGACGCGGTCCTCGAACCAACAGGAACATCGCACCATGAATCACAAAACAAGCCTTGCCGCCGTGGCGGCCGCCTTCATTCTCGTCCCGTGGGCCGCATTGGCCCAGCCTGCCGCTCCGGTCCGCACCATCGTCGATGCGGATGCCGTGCTCACGACATCGCCGGTCAAGCTTGTGGCTCACCGCGCGTCACATGCGCATCCCCGGGTTCTGCGGGAGCGCCCCGTGTACCTCAACGAACCGAGCGCGTCGGATTTTCCGCCGATCTCGCGCGTGCAGCCGGATAACTACAAGTGGGCGGGTGAGGCCCGCAGCGGCGGCTGGTAGGCGGCGCTCGCACGCCCGTCCTGATGGCCTAACTTCAAGCAGCAGATGAGCCTCCGCGCGCTTTGAGCCGCGCGGGCTTATTTCGTGCGGCGAGCTTTCGGAAAGCTCGGCGGTGCCGTGTATGAGGCGCCGGCCTGCGCCTGACGCGGGCCATTCCTCTTGCGATATTCCCTAGATAAGAATACCTTGCGGCGATGATCCGGTCGTTCAGGAATGCCGCGACGGAACGGCTGTTCTACGATGAGGATGTTCCACGCTTTCGTGCCATCGAACGGCAGGCCCGTCGCCAACTGTTATTATTGAACGGTGCCGGGGCATTGAACGATTTGCGCTCGCCGCCGGGAAACCGGCTCGAAGCCTTGAAAGGTGATCGCAAGGGACAACATTCGATCCGCATCAACTCGCAATGGCGCATCTGTTTCGTCTGGCGCGAAGGCGGCGCGGAGAATGTGGAAATCGTCGACTATCACTGAGGACCATGATGGCAAAGAAACTCGATCCGATCCCGCCCGGCGAAATCCTCGCCGAGGAGTTCATGAAGCCGGGCCGCATCAGTCAAAATCGACTGGCGCGCGACATTGACGTGAACCCTGCGCGCATCAATGACATCGTGCATGGACGTTCGAGCATCACGGCGTCCATCGCGCTTCGACTCGCCAAGTATTTCGGCACCACGCCCGAGTTATGGATGAACTTGCAATCCGATTACGACCTGCGGCGGGCGCGCATCGGCGATTGGCCCAAGGCCGAGCGCCGCGTGCGGGTGCTGGCGGCGGAGTGAGGGATCGTTTTGTCATGCCCGGTTGACCCGGGCATCCACGTCTTTGACTGTCTTCAGAAGCGAGGATGGGTAACACTTATGCCAAAGCTTGTCGGCCTACTTATTTTGTAACTTGGCTCGTACGTTTCGTTTTTGGGTCTATATTTTACAGCCTACCCATTTGGCCAACCTCGACCTACTTGGCACGTCGTCTTAATGTTAGTGGGACTAGGTGCCAGCCTATATCTTGCCTATCATGACATTCGTGACCACTTTCGTTTGGCGCCTAAGCGATTTCAATCGACCCAGAAAATCAACGCGTATATGAAAAACTGGCTTACGTCGGGTGGCCGTGCCGTCATATTTAAGCGCGACATGAGCTGGGCGCACGAACGAGAAGTAAGAGAAATTCTTTTCGCAAAGGCATCTCGTAACGAGTTGACTATATGCGTCGAGCACCCAATCCCGCTCGCCAATGAGCTAGCAGACGCTGGAGCAAATATCGTCTCGTACGCTCCACTCGGGCATGTTCCTCTCTCACGTTTCACTATCGTCGATTTCGAACGCGAGGGGGCGCGCGTTGCAGTCGGTGGAAAGATTCATGGCGTCCATGTGATTCAAGAATTCCAAAGTGGTCACCATCCTATTTTCGCTATTGCGGATGACTTAGTAAAGATTCTGATCGCTTACAGCAGGCGCGCCCATGTTCCGTATAGCGGCTAATAAGACTACACGAGATATAGCAGTTGAGTGGGACGCGCTCGCGTCGAAGCGACAGCAACAAATTATCAGCGGCGTGGATATCTCCTACAACCGAGTAATTTTGCCCGCGGTCCTCGATCTTGCGCTGCAAACTAAACCAAACCGCATCCTCGACGCCGGCTGTGGAATCGGAATCCTTGCTGTCAGACTTGCGAGCATGGGCAAGGAAGTAATTGGCGTCGATCCTAGTGCGCGCTCCATTGAAATCGCACAATTGCTTTCGGATAGACGGATCAGTTTCATACATGCGAAATTGAAGATTTTGCGCTTAGCAAGCCTGACACTTTTGATCTCGTAGTCGCAAACATGGTTTTGATGGATGTGCTCTCCTTGAGACAATTCATCGAGGCGTGTCGCGTATTGCTTTCGTCAAATGGGCGATTTTTGTTTTCGATTACTCATCCTTGTTTCTGGCCAGAATATTATGGATACGCGCACGAACCTTGGTACTCCTACGAGCGCGAGCTGACTGTCGAGGCACCCTTTCGAATCTCCACTGACGACGACGCAACTTTGATCAGCACTCACGTACATCGACCACTGTCTATGTACAGCGATGAACTTCGGCGAAGCAATTTGGTAATCGAGTTGATCTCAGAGCCAACCCCGCCAGCGGATGTCGACAGGAAATACATTCAGAAATGGCACCGCCCGAGGTACTTGATTGTTCAATCCCGGGCGACTTAGAGGGAGGCGTCCGTTGCGCTTTTTATCCTTGACCTAGGACCGGCTTTCTGTCATAACACGCCTACCTTGCTTGCTGAGGGGCGCCGGCCGGCGGCATCCAGTTGGCGGAGCAGGGGCGGTCCTCGCGGATGGCCTTGCACGCCGTCCCCGGGCGGCCCGGGAGCTCCACCCGGGGATAACAACGATCCCCTGCCAGGAGCTGGCTGACCGTGTCGGGGAAACCCGCACAAGAAAGCGTGGCCCGGACCGAAAAAAACCGCAACAGAGCGCCGAGAGGCGCGCCTCCCGGATCGCAACGGGAGGCGGCACGCCTCGCAAGCGTGCCGGGGCGGTTCGCCGCCGCCCCAGGGGGCTTCGCAGGCTCCCGCGTTTCTCGGCGCTCCGCTCCCCTCGCGCATGTCGGGTTTACCCGATGCGCCAACAAAAAGGGAGCGTGGACGGTGCAGAACCCGGGCGCAGCCATGCGCGCCGGAAGAGGAGAACTGTTGCCCATGGCCAACACCGAACAGCCCAATGCATCTTGCAGCGACGTCGCGACGCTGGACCACTTCAGCGATATCGAGCGCCGCCACGCCTGCAAGACGCTGCGTCTTCATGACTTCTGCGGCTTCGCGCGCTGCCGCCGGACGCACCGATGCACCGGCGACCCGCGCCGCTGTTTCCAGACGCACGGCGCGGCCGTCCCGCAAGACGTGCGCACGTTTGCCGAGAAGCTCCTCGTCGCGGCGCGCTACGACAGCGTTCGTCCCGGCGAAGGGTGGCGATGGCTGAGTGAAGTGTATCCGCGCGAAACGGAAGCGTTCGACATGTGGAACGCGCGCTTTGCCGAGCGCCGCTGAGTGACGTCGGCCAGACCAACACAAAAAAAGCGGCCCCGGTTTCCCGGGGCCGCCCTGTGCAACAGATCAGCGCATTAGTCGAAGGTCTTCTTCTTGATGATGGTCTTGCTTCCACCCTCACCACTGCGCTTGATGATGACCTTCTTCGTCATGCCGGAATCGCGATGGCGCCAGCCTTCGTGCCGGCCGCGATCGCCAGTGCGAATGACGACCTTCCGGCGCTCCACGTCGCCGCCACGACGGATGACGACCTTGCGGCGTTCCATGTCGCCGCCGCGGCGGATGACGACCTTCTTGCGAACGTGGTCGCCGTCGCCGCTGTTGATCTTCACTTTCACGTCGGCCTGCGCGAGCGCGGGCGAGGTGAAAGCGGGCGCACTGAACAGAAGCGCGGCGGCGGCAGCGGTCGCGAGTGCAAACTTCCTCATGATCTCCTCCTGGGTGACGAGGAGCGCGGACCGTGCACTCCTCATCATGAAAACGCGCGCCGCGGCGGTGGGTTCCTTCGGAACCAGAACTAAGCCACTGGTTTGTTTAATGAATGTTCGTTCAGGAACAAGAACCTCGTTGCGCGCAGCGATGATACGGATCGTTTTGCCGAAAAACGCGTTGGAACATTATGCGCAGGATCATGCTCATCGCGCTCATTCTGGCCGTCACCGCGACGACCGCGGACGCGCGCCGGCGGCGCCATCACAGCTATTATATTCGCCATGCGCCCGTGATGATGGTGATGCCCGACGCGGCCAACATGGCCCGCGGCCCGCGCGGGCGCATCGACCAGCCCGCGCAATTCGTGCCGCGCGACTGGCAATTGCAGCCGCCCGATCCGAACTGGCAGGGCCGCCGCTACGTCGCGCCGGACGGCAGCGCGTGGCTCGCGCTCTATTCCGCCAACGCGACGAACGACGCGCCCGCGCGATTCAAGGCGGTGGCCTTCGCGGACGGCGAAGAGGTGACCTATTTGCGCGGCGAGCGCGACCGGCTCACGGTGTCGGGCCTCAAGGGCGACCGCATCTTCTATCGCAAGGTGGCGCTCGCCTGCGGCGGCACGCAGTGGCGCCATATCGCGCTCGAGTATCCGGCGGAGGCCAAGACCAGGTTCGACCGTTACGTGGAAAGCGTTTCGCGCGGCTTCGAGCGCATCGCCGACGATGGCTGCGGCGACAACCTGTTCACGGCGCCGCAGCCGGCTTCCGCCACACCGGCGGCGCCGAAGCCGGAAGAGAAACCCGCAACGCCGAACTGATGTTATTTCGCCGCCGGCGCGACCGCCGCGTCGTGCTGGCCCGAGCGCTTGAGCGCATCGGCGACGAAGCCGCTCGCTTTCATCTCCTCAACGAACGCGCGCAGATAGGCGCCCCCCGCGAGCTTGCCTTTGCCGGTGCCCATCGCCTGCTGGATTTCCATGAAGCGCTCGTCCATCAGCCGCACGTCGGTGCGGCCTTTCGCAAAGGCCTGCAGCGCCTGCTTCACGCCGCCCGCCGCATCGAGTTTCTTCTCGATGAACAGCGATGCGCCATCGGAGCTGCGCTCGAGCTTGGCGTGCTTCAGCGATCGCGTGAGGAACAGGTCGTAAGCCGAGGCGACGTTCACGCCGACGCGGATGCCGGGCTGGTCGACATCGGCCGGCGTCTTCAGCGGGGAATCCTTGGGCACCATGTAGACGCCCTCGATGATCACGTAGGGCGCGGTGAACTCGATCTCGGCCGCGCGCACCGGCTCGATCGCCAGGAACACGATGTCGACCTTGCCGGCCTTCATCGCTTCGAACGCCTTGCCGGCGGCATCGAACGCCGTGAGCGCCACCGGCACGCCGAGCCGCTTGCCGAGCTCGCGCGCAAGCTCCGGCGTGACGCCGGTCGGATTGTCGGGCGTGCCCTGCGCCAGCACGATGTTGCCGAGGTTAATCGACGCGCGCAGCGTGCCGGTGGGCGCAAGCTCTTTCAGAACGTCGGGCGAAACGGTGCTCATCTATCCTCCTGCCGGCGCCACCTGCGCGTCCGGTTGATTGCTGCGTTTGAGGGCGTCGGCGACGAAGCCGTTCGCCTTCATCTCCTCGATGAATGTGCGCAGATAAGCCACGGCGGCGAGCCGGCCCTTCGGCGTGCCCATCGCCTGCTGGATTTGCATGAAGGCGCCGTCGAGGATCCGCACGTCGGCATGCGACTTCGCGTACTCGACCAGCGGCTGCTTCACGCTCGCCACCACATCGAGCCTTTCGGCGCGGAACAGATCGATCATCAAACAGCAGCCGCCGGCCGCGCGCACCAGCGTGGCGCTCTTCAGCGTGCGCGTAAGGAAAAGGTCATAAGC
>JAXDOA010000201.1:0-3109 GCA_034669125.1 Hyphomicrobiales bacterium | reverse complement strand
CAGGTATCCGGCGATGGCAGCCGCGTTGCCGGCGTTCTGCTCGTGGCGGAACGACAGCACGCGGATGCCCGCGGCCTGCGCCATGCGGCCGAAGTCCGTGACCGGAATGCCGGGCACGCCATAGATCGTGGTGAGGCCGTTGAGCTTGAGCGCATCGATGATCAGATTGAAGCCGTCGGTCAGCTCGCGCTCTTCTTCCCCGCCGCTCGCAGGCTTTTCCTTCAGTGCGGCTTCCGCCATGGCATTCTCCCAATACTCGTCAAGCCGCCTCGCTTCTTGCGAGTGCGGCCAAGTCAATCCAGATAGTCGGCGTATTTCTTCACATGCTCGGCGAGGCCGAGCGCGTGGTTGCGCACGAGGTCCTCGGCGCGCTCGGTGTCGCGCGCCTCGAGTGCCTCGATGATGTTCATATGGTCGCGGATCGAGCGGTCGACGCGATCCTGCTCGCCGATGGTCTTGCGGCGGATCATGCGCATGTGGGTGAACAGGTTCTCGGCCAGATCGATCAGCACGCCGTTCTTGCTCAGGCGGATGATGGTCTGGTGAAACTCGATGTTCACCTCGGAATACTCGTCGAGATGCGCGCGCGCTTCGCCGTTCTCGAATGTCGCGAACATGCGCCGCAAAGACGCGATCTCGTCGGTGCTGGCGTTCTGCGTGATCAGGCGCGCCGCCATGCTTTCCAGCGCCGCCCATGCGGTGATCATCTCGATCACCTCTATCTTGGATTTGCGCACCACGTAGATGCCGCGGCGCGGCACCGAGCGCACGAAGCCCTCGCGCTCGAGCTGCGCCATTGCCTCGCGCACCGGCGTGCGCGAGATGCCGAGATCGCTCGCAAGCTGGCGCTCGTCGAGCCGCACTTCGCCCGGCTGCTCATAGACATTGAGCGAAACGATGGTGTCCTTCAGCGCCGTGTAGGCGCGATCCGCGAACGTCGAGGTATCGCCGAGCGGCGCCAGCACGATGCGCGCGGGCGCCTCGGCAGGCCGGCCGGGAGGCGTAACGTCACTCATATGGCCCTCCAACGTGGAGGCATCACGCTGCTTGCGTGTGCTGGTATACATAATTCCATACAGCACTTTCCGACCATAAAATCAATCCGCTCAGGCGGCCGCGGCGAAGCGCAGCCGCGTCCAGAGGTGCGAGATCAGCGGCCAGAACAGCGCGATAAAGCCGAGCGCCATGATCGTGCCGACGAGCCCGTTGGAGAAGAAGACGCCGAGCCCGCCCTGCGAACCGAGCAGCGACTGGCGGAAGGCTTCCTCCGCCTTGTCGCCGAGCACGATGGCGAGAACGAGGGGCGCGAGCGGATAATTGCACTTCTTCAGCAGGTACCCGATGACGCCGAACACCAGCATCATCACGACGTCGAAGGTCGAGTTGTGCACCGTGTAGGCGCCGATTGCGCACATCACGAGGATGATCGGCGCGATGATGGAGAACGGGATGCGCAGGATCGCGGCGAACAGCGGCACGCAGGTCAGCACCACGATCAGGCCGACGATGTTGCCGAGATACATGCTGGCGATCAGGCCCCAGACGAATTCCTTCTGCTCGACGAACAGCAGCGGCCCGGGCTGCAGGCCCCAGATCAGCAGGCCGCCGAGCAGCACGGCGGCGGTCGGCGAACCGGGCACGCCGAGCGAGAGCATGGGCAGGAGCGCCGCGGTGCCGGCCGCATGCGCGGCGGTTTCCGGCGCCACCACGCCCTCGATTTCGCCGGTGCCGAACTTGTCGCCGCGCTTGGAGGTGCGCTTGGCGATGCCGTAGCTCATGAACGACGCCGGGGTGGCGCCGGCCGGCGAGATGCCCATCCAGCAGCCGATCACGCAAGAACGCAGCGAGGTCATCCAGTAGCGCGGCAGTTCCTTCCAGGTTTCCCAGACGACTCGCGCGTTGATGCCGGCCGCCTTGCCCTTGAACGCGAGTCCTTCCTCCATCGTGAGCAGGATCTCGCCGATGCCGAACAGGCCGATCACCGCGATCAGGAAGTCGAAGCCGTTGAGGAATTCGGTGAAGCCGAAGGTGAGGCGGAGCTGGCCCGTCATGCTGTCGAGCCCGACCGCGGCGAGCGCGAAGCCGATCATCATCGCCGCCACGGTCTTGAACGGCGGCTCCTTGCCCATGCCGATGAATGAGCAGAACGCGAGGAAGAATACGGCGAATTTTTCCGCCGGCCCGAATTGCAACGCGAATTTCGCAACCAGCGGCGCAACCAGCGTGATCATGATGACGGCAAACAGCGCGCCGACGAACGACGACGTGAACGCGGCGGTGAGCGCCTCGCCGGCCTGGCCCTTCTGCGCCATCGGATGGCCGTCGAACGTCGTCGCAACCGACCACGGCTCGCCCGGAATGTTGAACAGGATCGACGTGATCGCGCCGCCGAACAGCGCGCCCCAGTAGATGCACGACAGCATGATGATCGCCGAGGTGGGCGACATGCCGAAGGTGAGCGGCAGCAGGATCGCGACGCCGTTGGCGCCGCCGAGGCCGGGCAACACGCCGATGATGACGCCCAGCAGGATGCCGATGAACATCAGCATGATGTTGTAGGGCTGCAGCACCACGGCGAAGCCGTGAAACAGATTGACCAGTTCTTCCATGGTGCCTTTCTTCCCGAACCTCAGTCCTCGCCGATGGGATCGCGCTCAGTCCATCGTCAGAGGTGGAAGATGTCCTCGATCGGTCCCTTCGGCAGCGGCACGAGGAACCATTTCTCGAACATCAGGTAGGTCGCGACCGTTACGCCGATCGAAACCGCGGCCGACATCGCGACGCTGTAGCGGCCGAGCCACATCATGAATACGGCGACGAGAACGAGCGACGCCGCATAGATGCCCGTATAGGGCACCGCCACCACGTAGATCGCCGTCGGGATCACGACGGAGAGAACAGACCAAAGCTGCGACCAGTCGGCGAAGACCTTGTGCGGGTCCTGCGCGGCCGCCGCGATCAGGTTCATCACGCTCGCCAGGATGATCGAGACGCCGAGGTAGAACGGGAAGAATCCCGACTTCGGCCCCTCCGCGCCCCAGCCGATGCCGACCTGCAGGCTGCCGGCGATGACCGCCGCGCCGAACGCGATCATCGCGATC
Source organism: Hyphomicrobiales bacterium (assembly GCA_034669125.1). Taxonomy (GTDB): domain Bacteria; phylum Pseudomonadota; class Alphaproteobacteria; order Rhizobiales; family Xanthobacteraceae; genus PALSA-894. Next base: position 8 of record JAXDOA010000201.1, on the reverse strand, counting down.
GCGACGCC
>JAXDOA010000200.1:0-4182 GCA_034669125.1 Hyphomicrobiales bacterium | reverse complement strand
GCGCTGCGCTACGGCGCCCTTGCGGGGCGCCGGTGCGTTACGCCGGACACCCCAGCGCGCCTTGCAAGGACGGGATTGCGAGTCCCATCCCGAGGCGCGCGCGGGCGATGATCTCAAGGCTTGCGAGGCCTCGCCACCGAACCGCTGCGCCTCCCGGCGCTCCACCCCGCAGGCAAGTGTACGTAGCCTGCGGAAGGATGACGGCCGCGTTGTCGGCGGCCCGCTCCTGCTTTCTCCCAGGCCACCTCATGAGTGCGGCCTTCGATCCGGCAAGGACGCGACAAGTGTAAGTGAGGTTTTGCGACCGGGGATAACTTATTTTCGGTGCGGCCGAGCCGGCTGCTAATGGTCCTTCAAGGAAGGATTTTCGCCTCGCGATAGCGGGCAAGATAGCCGATGAACGCCTGCTCGCTGTCGAGCGCCACAGGAAACCCGGCCCGGCGCAGCTTCTCGGGGCTGGAGCAAATGTCGTAGCCGTGCGCCCAGTGGAAGTCGGCGAAGTGCCAGTCGGCGACATCGTGAAGGCGCGACTCAAGGAGACCGTAGCGCTGCACGATGCGATCCCATACCGGCTGTTTGTCCTTGATCCATTCGCTCAGCTGTATCGGGCGCACGCCGCCAACCGCCGTTTCGAAATGCCCCGCGATCTTCGGCCAGAGCGTGCGCCAGCGGAAAACGTCGCCGTTGACCACGTTAAAGGCGCGATTGCCGCAAGTTGGCGTGGTCGCGATGAATGTCATCGCGCGCGCCAGCAGCGTGGCGTCGGTCATGTCGCGCAGCGCGTCGAACGCCGCGGCAGAGCCCGGGAAATCGAGCGGCTGCCCAAGCTCCCGCACAATGGCCGCATAAGCGCCGATCACGCTCACGGCATTGCGCGCGCGCTCGGGCGCGAAATCGTAGATGAAGGTCGGACGCGAGGCGGACCAGGTCCAGCTTTGCCCGCGCTGGCGTCCGGCCAGAAGGTCCTGCTGGTCGTAATAGAAATTGGGCGGCGGATGGCGCGGATCGTCTTCGCGCGCGGGCGTGCGGAACGGTCCAAGATGCATGCCGTAATACTTGGTGCCCTGCACCAGGTGCACATGCGCAAGGCCGGGCCCCGGCTCCACGGCGTCGAGCACGTTGCGCAGCATCGCGACATTGTCCTCGACGCTCTCGACGCCGCTCTCGCCGTGTTTGGCGCGCGCCGTGTAGAAGAGATGCGTGATGCCGCGATGGGCGGCGAGCGCACGGGCGCAAGCGTCACGATCGAGCAGATCCACACTGACCGGGATCAGCCGGTCGCCGGGAGGGCGCGGGCTTCGCGCCAGCGCAATCACGGACCAGTCCGCCTCCGCGCGCAACACGTCGATCAGGCGCTTGGAGGCCGCGCCGCCGGCTCCCGCCACCAGGGCAAGTTTCGTCATCGCCCGACCATCCCGCGTCGCCGCGGGATCGGTCAAGCAGGCAAGAAATCAGGAGGCGCGCTTGGCTTGATGCGCGATGATCGGGATTGCGGCGTTATTGGCCAAAGCCGCCTGCTCGGCCTTCTTGGGCAGCGGAGCCGCGAACACCAAGGAGGCCGGATCGGCAAAGGCCGATGCGGGTTTCGGCGTGCTGAACAGGTATCCCTGCAGCTCCGCGTTGCCCTGCTCGCGCAGGAACGCGTACTGCTCGTAGGTTTCCACGCCCTCGACCGTCACCTCAAGATCGAGCTCGCGCGCCAGCACGAACATCGAGCGCACGATCGCGGACGAGCGGCGGTGGTTGGGAAGGTCCATGGTGAAGATGCGGTCGATCTTGAGCCGGTCGAAATTGAGCCGGCGCAAATTGCCCATCGAGGTGAAGCCCGCGCCGAAATCGTCCATCGCGACCTGGATGCCGAGCGCGCGCAGGCGCGAAAACATGCTGGCGGTCTGGTCGAAGTCCTTGATCAACACGTCCTCGGTGACTTCCAGCTCGAGCCGCTTCGGATCGAGCCCGCTCTGCTTGATGATGTCGCGTACCTGATCGACCAGCTCGCTGTTGATCTGCACCGGCGAGACGTTGACCGACACGCGCACGTCGTTCGGCCACTGCCGCGCGGCGTCGATCGCCTTGCGCATGATCAGGTCGGTGAGCGGCGTGATCAGCCCGTTTTCTTCCGCGAGCTTGACGAATTCAGGCGGCGGAATCGGGCCGAACTCGGGGTGAAACCAGCGGCCGAGTGTCTCGAAGCCGACCACGCGCATGTCGCGCGCGCGCACCAGCGGCTGGAAGTAAGCCTGGATGTCGCCGTTTTCGATCGCGGCGCGCAACTGCCCGCTCAGCACCATGCGGCGCTGGCGCTCCTTGCCGAGCTCATCGGTGAAATGCCGGCAGCGGCCGCGCCCTTCCGCCTTTGCGTGGTAAAGCGCGAGATCGGCATTCTTGAGCAGGTCTTCGGCATTGTTGGCGTCGTCGGGGAAAACCGCGACGCCGATCGAGGCGCCGGCGGTCAACGATTTTTCACCGACCTCGATCGGGCGATTGAGCAGGCGGCGCAACTGCTGGCCGATCAGCCGGGCTTCCTCGGCATCGCGGATGTCCTGGCACAGCACGACGAATTCATCGCCGCCAAGCCGCGAGATCAGCGTGTCGGCCGGCATCTCGAACTTCAGTTTTTCGGCGACGATGCGCAGAATCTGGTCGCCGACCACGTGACCGTGAATGTCGTTGATGTCCTTGAAGTGGTCGAGGTCGATCCAGAGCACCGCGCAGCGCATTCCGGCGGCGGTTGCCCGCTCCACGGCCTCGGCGAGGCGTGAACGCATCAGTTCGCGGTTCGGCAGCGAGGTGAGGGGATCGTGATGGGCGAGGAACGACACGCGCTGCTGGGTGTCCCTGCGCTCGCCGACGTCGCGAAATTCGAGCAGGCGCGCTGTGCCCTCGCCGTACGCAATGGTGCGCGCCGCGATCTCGACCGCGACGGTCGCACCGGCGCGACTGGTTACCTCGGTATCGAGCCGCAGCTCGCTCTCGCCAAGCAGGCGATCGATCACGTCGGCATCGCCGATGAACGATGAGATCATCAAATGCGGCGCGTCCTCATGCTCGATCCCGATGAGGCGGCACAGGCTGGAGTTAACCGCGACCGCCTGCATCCCGCTGCAGACCGCGACGCCTTCGTCGAGCACGTCGAGCAGCGCGTGCAGGCGCCGGGCTTCGTCCGCGGCACGGCGCGTGCGGCGCAGCAGGGCGATCGCGCCGGCGGCAATCGCAACGAGAAGCATCACGGCCAGCGCGCCGCCGCCGACGATCATCCCCATGGAGATCGGGTCGCCGCTCGCCGCCGCAACTGGTGCCGTGAATACAACCATGCCGATAGTCGTGGCGAACGCCGTTGCGGCACGATGCCGCGCGCCGAGCCCGCCTGCGACGGGTCGCCGTTCGTCACACTTTGAATGCCGCCCCAAGGGCGCTGGCGGTTTCACAAGGCCCTCGCGGTGGCCGGTTGCGTCCTGGCGGCAATTGTTACGTCAACAATTGCGAGGAAGTGTTACCGGGCCCGCTCGAAATCCCGAAAAGCCCAAAAGGCTTAAAATGCTCTGAAAACAGGGCGTTCGCGGTCACCGTCTGTTGCGGCGCCGGCCCCTAACAGCCGTTGGCTGCAAATGCGGCGCGCCCCGTACCCTCGTTGGGCGGTTTTTGCAATCCACCTCAACCGATAATTGCCGCCATGGGTTTACACTTCCTTACCTCATTTTCCCTAAGCTTCCGGCCATCAAATACATGGCTCGAGAGGATCCTATGTCCGTCGCGACGCGCGTATTGGTGGCCGTCCCACTTGCGGTGATGAGCCTGTCCAGCCTTCAAGCCGCGGACCTGTCGGTTGTCGGAACCGGCGATGGGATCGACCTGTTGCGGGCGCTCGGCGCCGCCTACACGGCCGATCATCCGGATACCAATGTGGTCGTTCCCCCGAGCATCGGGTCGGGTGGCGGGCTTGCGGCAGTCGGCTCCAACAAGGAAGTGCTCGCCCGCGTTGCCCGCCCGCTGTCCGACAGCGAAAAGGAGGCCGGCCTGGTCGCAACCCCGGTGTTCCGGCTGCCTTCAGCCTTCTTCGTGCACCGCTCGGCCGGCGTATCGAGCCTCACCGCCGCCCAGCTCGCCGATATCTACAGCGGCAAGATCAGCAACTGGCGCGACGCCGGCGGTCAAGACGTGCGCATCAAGGTGGTCCGCCGC
>JAXDOA010000199.1:0-5579 GCA_034669125.1 Hyphomicrobiales bacterium | reverse complement strand
GCCCGCGTCGGAATAATGAAACGGCGCATCGAGATGCGTGCCGGCATGCTCGAGGACATGCCACCAGTTCACATTCGCGCCGTCCTTCTTGAGCGTGAACCGCTTCTCGATCGCGATCCCGGGTGTGCCGAAAAAAGTCGGGAAACCGGGCGACAGCGTGTGCGTCAGGTCGATCACCGAGGTGAAATTTCGCTGCGCGCGCGCGGGTGTTGCGGCGAGCGCGGCGAATCCTGCGGTCGCGGCACCCTTGAAAAATCCTCTGCGCGACATCGCGCGCCGCACTGCCTCCTGGCATCCGGGAACGCACATGTCGATCTCCTGCTCTCGCGTTCACGCAGGATCGCCGCCGCGGACGGCCTGTGCAATAGCAGTTGCTAATCCGCGTCCCGCCGCTAAGAACGCGCCATGCTCGTTCTCGACGACATCTCGATCCGCGTGGCCGGCCGCCTGTTGCTCGATGGCGCGTCCGCGCGCATCCCTGACGGCGCGCGTGTCGGTCTGGTCGGCCGAAATGGCATCGGCAAGACGACGCTGTTCCGCGCCATCGCCGGGGAAATGGGCGTGGAGCACGGCACCATCGGGATGCCCTCGCGCGCGCGCATTGGCCGTCTGGCGCAGGAGGCGCCGAGCGGGCCGGAAAGCCTGATCGAGGTCGTGCTCGCCGCCGATATCGAACGCACGAGCCTGCTCACTGAGGCCGAGACCGCGCACGATCCGCACCGCATTGCCGAGATCCAGACCCGGCTCGCCGACATCGGCGCACATGCGGCGCCCGCCCGCGCCGCGTCGATCCTCGCGGGCCTTGGCTTCGATGCCGCCGCACAGCAACGCCCTTGCACGGATTTTTCCGGTGGCTGGCGCATGCGCGTCGCGCTCGCGGCCGTGTTGTTCTCCGAGCCGGACCTGCTGCTGCTCGATGAGCCGACCAACTATCTCGATCTGGAAGGCACGCTGTGGCTCACCGATCATCTGGCGCGCTACCCGCGCACCGTGATCGTCATCAGCCACGACCGCGATCTGCTTGACGATGCGGTCGACTGGATTCTGCACATCGATGCCGGCAAGCTCGCGCTCTATCGCGGCGGCTACACGTCGTTCGCGCGCCAGCGCGCCGAGCGGCAGGCGCTCAATGCAGCGGCCGCGAAGAAGCAGGAAGCGGAGCGCAAGCATTTGCAGGCCTTCGTCGACCGCTTCAAGGCCAAGGCCAGCAAGGCGCGCCAGGCGCAATCGCGCGTGAAGAAGCTCGCCAAGCTCACGCCGATCGCTGCGATTGCGAACGACGACGTTCGTCCGGTTGCAATTCCGCCGCCGGCCAAACCGCTGTCGCCGCCGATCATCGCGCTGGACCGCGTGTCGGTCGGCTACGAGCCGGGCAAGCCGGTGCTGCGGAGACTCAATCTGCGCATCGATACCGACGACCGCATCGCGCTGCTCGGGCCGAACGGCAACGGCAAATCGACCCTGGCGAAATTGCTCGCCGGCCGCCTCGCGCCGTTCGACGGCACGGTCACACGCCCCGACCGCATCGAGGTCGCGTATTTCGCGCAGCACCAGCTCGACGAACTGATCCCGGCCCAGAGCGTCTACGATCACGTGCGCCGGCTGATGCCGGATGCGCCGGAGGCCAAGGTGCGCGCGCGTGCCGGCGGCATCGGCTTCTCCGGCGATCGGGCCGACACGCCGGTCGAAAACCTCTCCGGCGGCGAGAAGGCGCGGCTGCTGCTCGGGCTGGCGACCTTCGCGGGTCCGCACCTCATCATTCTCGACGAACCGACCAACCATCTCGACATCGACAGCCGCGCCGCGCTGGTCGAGGCGATCAACGACTATCCCGGCGCCGCGATCCTGGTGTCGCACGATCGCCATCTAATCGAGGCCTGTGCCGACCGGCTGTGGCTGGTGGGTGAGGGCACTGTCGCGCCCTATGAGGGCGACCTCGACGACTATCGCCGTCTCGTGCTCGGCCGCGACGCCAGAGCGAGCGACGAGCGCGAGGAATCCGGCAACAAGGTCTCGCGCACGGATCAGCGCCGCGCGGCGGCGGAGAAGCGCGAAGAGCTAAAACCCCTTAAGCGCCGCATCGATGCGGCGGAGAAGGCCGTCGCCAAACTCACTGCCGAGATCGCTACGATCGAGGCGCAGCTTGCGAGCGACCTGTTCGCACGCGATCCCGCCAAGGCAACCGCATTGTCGAAAACCCGCGCAGACGCCGTCAGCGCGCTGGCAAAAGCAGAGGAAGACTGGTTGAGCGCGAGCGCGGAATACGAGGAGGCGATGGCCTAACCCCTCGGCGTCTGCTCGGCCGCGCGATAGAGCTCCTTCGCATCTTCGCGCAGTGCGCGGCGCGAGGCATCGCGCGAATAATACATGTGGCCGCCGCCATAGACCGAAAGCTTGAGCCGCTCCGGTGACGCGAACGGCGGCATCTGGTCGAGGATCATCTGGTTCTCGAAATAGGGCGTGACGAGATCGGTCGCCCCATGCGTCACCAGCACCCGCAGGCGCGGGTCGCTCGCCAGCACCGCGCGCAGATCGCTGACAATCTCGTGGGTGGAGCGGCCGCCGCCCCAGTCCCAGCGCGAGTTCACGCGGCCGTTGAGCAGTTGATAGGGCTCCTCGATGCGCCATTTCAGCACGCGCGCATAGAGATCGGTCATCGCGCTCGACAGCGGCGCGCGGATCACACTGAGCACCGGATCGTCATAGTGCGACGACGCGGAGGTCGGGTCCGGATCGATGCCGGTTACTGTCGCGTCGTACATGCTGGCGATCAGTCCCCGGTCGCGATTGCGCTCGCGCACGAACGTGCGGGTGTCGATGCGCCCGGCGAGCCGGCGCACCAGAGCCGGATCGAGCCCAGTGAGTTGAGCGACCCGCGCGCTGATGCGTTCGACGGCGGCCGTGTCACGCTCGCCGCGCGCCAGATCCTGCAAATAGTCGCCGGCCGCGTAGCGTTCGGCCTCGCGCAGTGCCTCGCGATCGAACGGCGCCGTTGCTTCGCGCGCGGCGGCCGCCATGGAGGGGAGCCGCGCGACCCAATTGAGCGGCGAATGCCGCCCGTTACCGCGCCAGCCGAAGTCCAGCACCGGCGACACCATCACCAGTCCGCTGACGCCGACGCCCTGATCGTTGAGCTTCCCGGCAAGTTTCGGCGCGCGGAAGCCGCCATAGCTTTCACCGGCGATAAATTTCTTCGAGGCCTGCCGGCCGTTCTTTTCGATCCACTTGCGCATGAAGGTCGCGAGCACATCGATGTCGCCATCGACCGACCAGAATTGCTTGCGCACGTCATCGCTCGTGTTGATGAAGCGGCTATAGCCGGTGCCGACCGGATCGACGAATACGAGATCGGTGAAATCGAGCCAGGTTTCCGGATTGGGGATCACGGTCGGCGTCGATGAGGGCGTGATGTTATCGAGCGGCAGCCGCCACGGGCCGAGCGCGCCGAGCTGCATGTACGCCGAAGAGGCACCGGGTCCGCCATTGAACACGAAGGTGAGGGGGCGCGTCGCGGCTTCCGTGTCCGGGCGCTGATACGCGATGTAGGCGATCTCGGCCTGTAGTTTGCCTTCGCCGTTGTTGATCGGGATCGAGCCCGCGGTTGCCTTGAAGCGCAGCGTGCGGTCGGGCAGTTCGACGGTGTGGTCGGTGGTGACGTCGGCGGGAAGCCGCGCGGCCTCGCTTGCCTGTTCTCTTGTTTCGGCGGGACGGCGCGCCTGCTCGGCGAACGACGTGGCCGCAAAGGTGAGAGCGAACGTGCCGGCGAGAAGGGCGGCAAGGAGACGGGAGCGCATGGTCATCATGTCGCGATCATCTCTCCCGCTTTGCGGCAACTCAAAGGCTCAGACGCCGCTCGCGGCGGTTTGAAGCATTACGGTTTGGTTAGCTGCGCTTAAAAACCGCGCGCCAATGGGGCTTGGCGTCCGTTGGGTCAGGGAGTAGTTCAACCAATTCCGGGCGCATCCCGTCGATGCCAAACCGCATGATTTCCTCGCGCGTCAGCGGCCACGGCGGACCTGCCGCGGGCCCCGTGCCGTCTCGCGCGCGCGCAATCACCAGCAGCGCGCCACGGGGCCGCACGAAGCGCGCGATCTGGCGCATCGCGTCTGCGCGCGGTGCGTCGGGCAGCGCCTGCAAGGTGTAGCACTCGTGCACGAGATCGAACGCGCCGTTCCAGTCGGCGGGTGGCGCGAACAGATCCGCGGCAACGAAATCCAGGGCAGGAAAGCGCGACTTGGCCCAGCGAATCGCGCGCGGCGACAGATCGAATCCGGTGGCGCGCCAGCCTTTCGCCACGATGGCCGCGGCGTTGTCGCCGAGCCCGCAACCGATATCGAGCGCGCTTGCGTCGCGCGACGGCGCTTGCGCTTTGGCGAGCCATGCGGCCAGCAGCGGATGCGCCTTGAGATCGGCCCAGGGAATCTGCGCCGGGTCGTCGCCGGCGGTCTCGTACACCTTCGCAAACCACGCGCGCCGATAGGGATCGGTCGCGCCGGCATCATCCATTGCGTCGAGCCGCGCGCGCGCCGCGAGCCGCCGCGCCGCGAAGTCGGCACTGTCCGGATCGATCATTGCCGCGGCGCGGTTTTCTTCGCGGTCTTTGTCTGCGGCTTTTTCGGCTGCGGGTCCGCGACGCGCTCCATCGAGGCAAGCCTCCCGCCGATGAAGCGATAGATGCCGGGCCGGTCGCCGCTCAGATAGGTCAGTGTGACGGCGCGCTGTCCGCGCTCATTGGCACCGATCTCGACGCGGTCGGTATAGCCCGCAACCTGCACCACCTGGCACTCCGTCATCTGCAAAGCGATGCCGTTCGGACCGCTGCGCACCTGCGGGGGAAGCGCATTCGGCGCAGCGCTCGCGGTGCGGCGGCCGGTTTCCGGCCCGGCGGTGAAGTAAAGCGCCTGATTGCTGCGCGGATTGATCGGATCGGAGCCTGGACTCTGCGCGACCGTGTCAGGTGCGGCCGGTGCGGCTGGCGCGATCATCGGCGCGGCTTCAAAGGCGCAGCGTCCGTCCGGACCGACGAGATCGGCGGCGGTGACGACGCCCGTGACCGTCTGATCGCGCTTGTAGAAATAATTGTAATCCGCAGCGCGCAGCGGATCGCTTCCCTTGAGCGGGTTGAGATCGGCGACCGAGAACCCGGTCGAATCCGTTCCACAGCCGCCCAGCATCGCGGCAAGCAATGCCGGCAACAAGAACCGAGCACGGATTTCCGGCACCGGAGAAACTCCATCTCGCGTCACAGCTTGCCGGCATATTGCGTCAACGCGGCGGCGCTATCAACCACGGTTGCGTATCAGGTCAAATAAGGCCTTGGCAGCCGCTCGGGCGCCCCGGTGGAACCATGTGACAATGACGCGAGTTGTGTCTTGTCACAGGGGCGTGCACTCAGTTTTCGAGATCTTGCGCAATTGCGCGCCTGCCCGAGGGGAAAACATCATGAAGCGGACGATCTCTGCGATAGCGGCCAGCGGCTCGCTGGTCGGCGCGCTTTTCTTCACACTGTCAGCCCCTGTATCGCAGGCCGCTGCGCAAAGTGCATCAGCCGGCATCACCGATCTCTCCTCACAACACGA
>JAXDOA010000198.1:0-14322 GCA_034669125.1 Hyphomicrobiales bacterium | reverse complement strand
GCCGGAGGCTATGAGTGCGCGGGCCGAAGCCCGCGCGCCCTGAAGCCGTCCTACTTCAACTGATCCGCGACCTTGTCGATCCCGGCCTGCGCGCAGACCTCGTCCTTGTCGCCGCCGGGGGCGCCCGAGACGCCGACCGCGCCGACGACATCCTCGCCGGCCTTGATCGGGAAAGCTCCTGCCGATGCCACGACATTGGAGAGATGGATGAGCGAAAGCTGCGGGTCATCCTTGAGCCGCTTGGCAAGCGCCGCGGAGGGCCCGCGGAACGTGCGCGCCGTATAGGCCTTGCGGAAACTGTTCTCCATGGTGTGCGGGCCGGTGCCGTCGCCACGCACCTGCAGGATGAGTTCTCCCGAGCGCCCGACGATGCTCACCGAAACCGCGAAACCGTTGGTCTTGCAGGTGTCGATCACGGTTTGCGCGATGGTGATCGCCATGTTGGCCGGAATGGCCTTCTGGTTGAGAAGCTGGGCGTTGGCCGGCATGCCGAGCGCGCAGACCAGCGGCACGGCGGAAAGATAGAACGCACGCATGGAAAGTCCTCCCCGATATTGTTGCGCCCGAGCGGGCGGAGGGGGAGCCTATGTCATTCCGGGACGGCCGTGGAAGCCACGAAACGGCGTTCAGCCAAACGTGATCGAAGACTTGGCTGCATGACGGCTTGGCATCCGCATCGTGAAAAGATTTACGGCGCGGAAGCGAGCCTCACTCGCTCGGCGCGCTTGCGCTTGCGCGCGTTCCTGGCGCGCACTTCGGCGCGCTCCTTGCGCCGCTTTTCGCGGCATTTGTCGCACCGGCAGCCCTTCGGCTTGATGTAGGCGTTGAAGTGGTCCTTGCCGTAGTCGTAGGTGATCTCGTCGCCCGCCGCGATGTTCTTGATCGCCTTGATGCGGATACGGCGGTCGCGGATCATCGGGTCGGCGTTCGGCCGGCACGAATGATTGATGTAGCGCGCGACGTTCTTGCGCGGCGAGCCGTCGATCGTCCAGCGCGCGTTGACCTCGAACAGATAGCGGTTGTCGGGGATTTCTTCGCACTCGGCGTTGGTGAGCAGCGGACCCGTGTATTCGACGATGTAGGTGTTCTTCTTGATCGGCTCGGTCGCGAACACGCCGAGCCCGGTGCGCGAGCGGCCGACGCGGAAAAGATGAGCAATCTTGCCGTTGGCTTTGCGAAGGGAACGAGCGGGCATGGCCTTAAGAAATTCGAATCTGCATGATCAATTCCCTAGCTCGCGCGTGGCGCGAGGGTCAACACGCGACTGGCGGCGCGCGGCGCGGTCCACAGCTTGCGCAAGTCTATTGCTTGGGAACGTAGATGCCCGGCCGCGGCAGCGCCGGTCTTGAAGCCGCCGCGGCGGGCGTGGGTGTCGTCGTGGGCGGCGCCGGGGCCGCGGCCTGAACGGGCGCCGGAACCGTTGCGGGAGCGGCGACCTTGGCGTCGGTGAGACGCGCATCCAGATCAGCGAGCGCAGCGAGCGGATCGACCAGGCCCCAGCCCAGTTTGTCGTCGCGCTTGTTGGCTCCAAGCCGCGTCGCGCTGGAGGTCAGCACTTCGAGGATCGTCGCGGCATCGGCCTGCGGATGGCGCTCGAGCAGCAGCGCCGCGACCCCGCTCACATGCGCGGCGGCAACCGACGTGCCGGTGGTGAGCTGATAGGCATCCGACGGCGCCGGCACCATCACGTCGACGCCAGGGGCCGCGACCGCGACCTGCACGCCGACGTTGGAGCCCTTGTAGAGCTGGTCGTTTTCGTCGACCGCGGTGACGCCGATGACGTGCTTGTCGGCTGCCGGGTAGAGCGGCGGCGACTTCGGCCCCTGATTGCCGACGGCCGCGATCAGGATCGCGCCCTTCTCGTAGGACTTCTTGAGCGCGAGCGCGAGGATCGGATCGTACGGTCCGGCGAAGCTCATGTTGATGATGCGTGCGCCTTTCGAGATCGCCCAATCGAGGCCGGCGACGATGCTCTGGGTCGTTGCCTGCGGCGATTGCTGTGTGCCGCCGGTGCTGAAGGCATGGACGGCGAGCGTCCGCGCACCGGGTGCAACGCCCATCAGGCGGCCTTGCGAGACGATCGCGCCGGCCATGCCGGTGCCGTGCAGGTGCGGCCGATCCGGTTTGCCCACCGCGTCGAACCGCTCCGCGATTCCCTTCGCAAATTCCGCGTGCGCCTGGTCGATCTCGCTGTCGATGACCGCGACCGTCACGCCCTTGCCGGTCGCGATTCTGTGCACGTCGGCGAGCCGCAGCTTGTTGGCGACGTATTGCTGATCTCCGGTTTCGGAGCTTGCCGCCGCCGGCTGCGCGCCCTGTCCGATGACATAGACGTAGTTCGGCTGCGATACGATCCGTTCGGCTTCCATCGCGCGCACGACCTCGCGCGCCGCGCGGTTACCATCAATGCGGAAATGCACCATCGTCGCACCGGTCAGCGCGGAGCGCTGGACGCTGAGAATCGTGAGATTGTGCTGGGCGGCGATCTCGTCGATCCGCTGCGGCGTGATGTCGGCGCCCCACTGGCAGACCATTTCGGTTGCCACATATCGCGTCTCGGTGACGGGCGGCACGCCGGTGAAATTGCGTTCGCCGGGCAGGGGATAGATCGGAATCCTCGCGCGCACGGCAAGCATTTCGTTGCGGTGGCTAAAACGCTGCACCTGCCGCAGTTGCGGCGTGCGGGCGTTGACGGCACGCAGGCTCGGATCGCGGTTGGTGAAGCCGCGCGGACGAAACTGGTTGTTGCCGAATGCGGGATTGCCCGGCTGATTGCCGAAAGCGCGGTTGCCGGGCTGGACATGGCCAAAGCGGGCGCCGGGATTGGCTGCCGGACCAGGCCGCATGCCGGGCGCACCGCCCGGGCCAAACATCTGGCCGCGCGGCGCCATGGTTGCGCGGTTCGGCCCGAACGCCGCGTTGCCCATTGGGCCTTTGCGCGGCGGCTGGACCGGACCCTTGGCGGTGGGAGCCTTCTTCTGGAAAAGCTTTTTCGGGTCCTGCGCGCGTGACTCGCCAACCGATGCGATGCCGAGCACGCCCACAAGCAGCGCGGCCATAACCGTGCCGGCCCATTGCCCAAATCTCGTCATGTCCGCAGCCATGGCGCCCCCCGTCGCCATATTTGCGGGGCAAATTGCGGCGACTCTTTGAGAGGCTCCCCGGCCTGCCCAGCGCGGCGACTATTCGAACGGGAACGGGCTGCGCGGGCGCGGCTGCTGGTAGACCTGCCCGCTGTAGGGATCGCGATAGACATAGCCGGGCCGCGGCAGCGTCTGCGGTTGGCCGAACGGCTGATATTGCGGCTGGGCGTATTGGGGCTGCGCGTATTGCGGCTGCGTGTAATACGGATTGCCGTAGGCCGGCTGGTTCGAGCCGTAGCGCGGACCGACCTGCGGCGCCTGCTGCTGGACGGAGCCCTCCTCCAGGTCATCCACAGGCGGCGCGCGCCGCCGCGCCACAGCGGGCGCGCCGGACGGCGCAACGCCGGTGAGCACCACGGTGGTGTTGAGCACGCCCTCCTGCTCGACCAGTTCGAACAGCGTCTTGGCGTTGGCGGGGAGAAGCCGCACGCAGCCGTGCGAAGCCGGCGTACCGAGACGCTTGACGTCGAAGCTGCCGTGGATCGCGTGGCCCTTCGGGGTGAAGAAGATCGAATGCGGCATCGGCGCGTCGTCCCACTCCTTGGAGAAGTGATCGCGCTCCATGCGGAACGCTTTGAACTTGCCGCTCGGGGTGTCGTATTGGGCGCCCTTGCCGGTCGACACCGGCCATCGATAGAGCGGCCGGCCGTCCACCTCGACGGTCATCTGCTGGACCGACTTGTCGATGGTGACCGTGACGGCGGCCTGTGCGGCCGGCGCGGCGGTGAGCGCGCAGGCGGCGAACGCTGCGAGCGCGAAACTGTGACGCAACATGATCGATCTTCCCAAACGCCGCCGACCCCAGACTAATGACGCTTTATGGCGGGATTTGTTTCAAAGCGGAATGGTCCGCTCCGCCGCATCCTTAATGACGCGAACGTGAAGGGCGCGCTTCCGGGGACAAGCGAGGCGCCATTAACCTTTCGTTAACCATGTCGGCGCCACCGTCCCGAAGCCACAAACGAAGGAGTGGCTCATGAACGTCATCACGCTCGCATCCCGCAAGGGCGGCGCCGGCAAGAGCACGCTCACGGCGCAGTTCGCCGCGCAGGCGCACGCCTGCGGCAAGCGCGTCACCATCATCGACGCCGACCCGCAGGGCTCGCTCTCGCTCTGGCATTCGCTGCGTCGGGACGGACAACCGAAGCTCGTCACGCCCGAGCGCGGCCTCGACCGCGCGCTCGCCTTCGCGATGATCGAGGGCACGGACTACGTCTTTATCGACACCGCGCCGACCATGTGGGTCGTCGTGCAGGAGGCCATTCGTGTCGCCACCATGGTGCTGATCCCGGCGCGTCCCGGCTTCTTCGATCTTGCGGCGGTGCGCGAGACCGTGAAGGTCGCGCGCGAGCGCGACCGGCCTTACGCGGTGGTGATCAACGCAGCGCCTGTGAAGCGCGACGAGAAGGAGTCCAATCTGGTCGCGGCCTCGCGCGCCTATTTCGAGGGCTTACAAATTCCGGTGTGGTCCGGCCAGATCAGCCAGCGCGCCGGATTTCAGTCGACGCTCGCGGCCGGCGCCAGCGCCGCCGAGATCGGGCCCGCGACCGCGGCCGGCCTCGAGATCGCGAAACTGTGGAGCGCGGTCGAGCGATCGATCGAGGCGATCAACAACGCGCGGTTCGAGCCGGGCGCCCCGGCGAACGGCGATGCGAAGGTGATGGGGGCAGGGGAGCGGGCGGCGTAGGTGTCATATCTTCCGCTCGCTTTCGGCGCGGTCGAACACCGGCAGCTTTTCGAAGTCGTCGCCCGGCTTCTCGGAGGCCGGGATGTCTTCGGCGGCGTGTCGGATCGCCTCCTGATACTCGTCGAAACCGTCGATCGTTTCGTTGGCGCCTGAGCCCTCGTCGTGACGGCCGGTGATCGTGCTCTTCGGGCGCGACGTGATTTCGGGGTGGCGGATTTCTTCTTCGGCGATCGTGCCGGGGTCGGAGCCGAAGTCGTTCTCGCGGCCGAGCGGCGATTCGAGGAGCACGCGGTCCTCGGGCTTCGAGACCTCGGCTTGGGGCTTGCTGCCTCTTGCTGCCATCGTTTCCTCCGCGGGCTTTCCAGGAAACGGCCAAGCCCGGCCCGTTGTTCCGCAACTAGCCGCGCATCACACCCATTGCCCCGCTTCCTCGTCCGTCGGCAAGCGTCCATCAGGCGTCAGCTGATTGACGAACTCGGGCAGATGCTCGCTCAGCGACGACAGTACTTGCTCGCGCGGCATTCCGGTTTGCTGTGCGACCGCGTCGATGTCGTTGATGCCGACGGCATTGGCGAGCTCGCTCTCCGAGATACGCTGGTTCTCACCGGTGCCGATCCAGGACCTCGCCGCCTCGCCCTGACCGTTCTGTTCGAGATCTCCCACCAGATTTTTCAAGCCGCTGTTCAGGAGGCCGCCTGTTGCACCGCCGGCGAGAAGGCCGCCCAGCATGCCGCCCAATCCACCGCCCATACCGCCGCCACCCATGCCCGCGCCGGGACGCGCGCCACCGCCGAACATGCCGCCGAGAATGTCGCCAAGGCCACCGCCCGGAGCGCCGGTCGTGCGCGGGTCCGGCATCTGTGATCCGCGCCCCTTCATCGCCTTGTAGGCGAGCAAGCCGAGCAGAGCCATCATCCACGGTGACATGCCGCCGCCGGAAGGGGAGGGCTGCGCCTGACCGCGCGGTCCATTCTGCATTCCAGTGAGAACGTCGAGCAGGCCCATGATTTCCTCCGCCGTTGGCGCGATCTATCCGATGTTAGGTCGGAAGTAACGCGGCGAGCGACCAACCCGTTCCAGATGGACAGGGTGATCGCGACCTTGCGTGGAACGAAACGTGGCAACTCCGCATTCGGACTATGCCGCCGCCGGTGTCCGGCAAGGCACGAGTTATTCCGGCGACACCGGAGGCAGGAGGACCGAGGCATGGGTATCTTTAGCAGTATCGCAAACGCGATTTTCGGATCCGGATCGGCTTCGGCCGGAACGCAGGGTGCGCCGACAGCCGCTCCGTCTATTTCGCCCGCAGCAACGGCCGCCCAAACGCCGATCTCCCGCGCGGACGTCGAGGCGCAGATCGCCGCCATCGAAGCCAAGCGGGGCGTGAAGTACAATTGGAAACAATCGATCGTCGACTTGATGAAGCTACTCGACCTCGACAGCAGTCTCGCATCGCGCAAAGAGCTCGCGCAGGAGCTCGGCTATACGGGCGCCCTCGACGGCTCCGCCGAGATGAACGTCTGGCTGCACAAGCAGGTGATGGACAAGCTTGCCGCAAGCGGCGGCAAGGTGCCGGAGAGCCTCAAGGGGTAGTCAAGCCCCGGCTTCGCTTCAGCCGCACGATCTCTCGCTCCAGGCTCTGCAGAAACGCCGATCTGTCCTTGGGCGAAAACGGCCTTGGCCCGCCGGTGATCTCGCCAGCCGAGCGCAGTTGGTCCATCAGGTTGCGCGTCGCGAGCGTCATGCCGATGGAGCTTTCGGAGAACGGCTTGCCGTTCGGCGCGATCGCGACGGCGCCCGCCTTCACGGCGCGCGCGGCGAGCGGGATATCCTGCGTAACCACGATGGTGCCGCGTGTGGCGCGCTCGGCGATCCAGTCGTCGGCGGCATCCATGCCGGCCGAGACGACCACGCGCTCGATCAGCGGATCGCGCGGCACCGCGATCGGGCTGTTGGATACGACAGTGACCTTCAGGCCATGCCGCTCCGCGACGCGATAGACTTCCTGCTTTACCGGGCAGGCGTCCGCGTCGATAAAGATCGCGATGGTGTTTGGAGGCGCGGTCACGTCAGCGTCCGAAGGACCTGCGCCGGATTTGGTCCGCGTAGCCGCGGACCAAAAGTTTTGCGGCTATCTTGGAGGTTAGCTGACCTTCAGATTTTCCGCCGAAGTCTTGCCGCGATTGCTCACGAGCTCGTACTCGACCCGCTGGCCTTCATTGAGCGTGCTCAGTCCGGCGCGTTCGACGGCCGAGATATGCACGAAGACGTCCTTTCCGCCGTCCGACGGCTGAATGAAGCCGTAGCCTTTGGTAGGGTTGAACCATTTCACATTGCCGACAGCCATCTTGATCTCCTGGAGTAAACGGCGAAAGCGCGCGCACACTGCGCTTTTGGCACAATAATCGCAACCGCAATGTTTGTTCCGGGACGTCGCCGCCGTTCTGGCTGCAAAGCAAATGCTTTGTTGAAAAGACGCTTCGAATTGCCTTCAAACCCGCTCGACGAATGAATCCACCACGCGCTTTTCGCCGGCCCGGTCGAACGCAATGGTGAGCTTGTTGCCGTCGATATGCGTCACATTGCCGTTGCCGAATTTTTGGTGGAACACGCGGTCGCCCAGCGTGAAGTCCGACACGGTCCCGGTGGATTTCGCCACCAGTTCGCCCTCGATGGTGAGCGGCATGCGGCGCCGGGCGCTTTTTTGGGCGCGGTTTTTCTCGGGCGGCGGGGTGACCGTTTCGTCCTGCGCAAGATAGTCGTCCGCGTCCTCGTCGAACTCGCTGCGCGCTTTGCGCGCCTGCGCGCGCTGCCAGCCGGGGGTGGTGTAGCTTGAGCCGAAACTTTCCATCCGGTCGAAGCGCGAGCCGCCGTAATTCTGGCCGAAGTTCCCGAAGCCGCCTTTGGCTTCGGTCACCTGCACGTGCGCCTCGGGCAATTCGTCGAGAAAGCGCGACGGGATGCTCGACGACCACGAGCCGTGGATGCGCCGGTTCGACGTGAAATAGATTTTCGCGCGGCGCCGCGCGCGCGTGATGCCCACATGGGCGAGGCGGCGCTCCTCTTCCAGCCCCGCGCGGCCCTGGTCGTCGAGCGAGCGCTGATGCGGCAGCAGGCCCTCTTCCCAGCCGGGCAGGAAGACGGTGTCGAACTCAAGCCCCTTGGCGGAGTGCAAGGTCATGATCGACACCGATTCGACCCCCTCGCCCTTGTCGGTGTCCATCACGAGCGAGATGTGTTCGAGGAAACCGGCGAGGTTCTCGAACTCCTCCATCGAGCGGACCAGTTCCTTCAGGTTCTCCAGCCGTCCGGCGGCGTCGGCCGAGCGATCCTTCTGCCACATCTCGGTGTAGCCGGACTCATCCAGCACGATTTCGGCGAGTTCCGTGTGCGGCAGCGTGTCCTTCTGGGCGCGCCAGCGGTCGAAGGCTGCGACCAGATCGCGAATTGCGCCACGCGGCTTCGCCTTCAGTTCCTCGGTCTCGGCGAGCAGGCGCGCCGCCTCCAGGAGCGGGATATTCCGGCGCCGCGCGTGATGCTGCAGCGCCTGCAGCGTCGCATCGCCAAGTCCGCGCCGCGGCGTGTTGATGATGCGCTCGAAGGCGAGATCGTCCGCCGGCTGGTTGACCAGGCGCAGATAGGCGAGCGCATCGCGAATTTCAGCGCGTTCATAAAAGCGTGGGCCGCCGATCACGCGGTACGGCAGCCCGAGCGTGACGAAACGATCCTCGAACTCGCGCATCTGGAACGAGGCGCGCACCAGGATCGCCATTTCCTCCAGCGAGTGACCGGCGCGCTGCAGCTCTTCGATCTCTTCGCCGATCGCGCGCGCTTCCTCTTCCGAGTCCCACGCGCCGGTGACCGCGACCTTCTCGCCCGGCTCGTCCTCGGTGCGCAGCGTCTTGCCGAGCCGGCCTTCGTTGTGGGCGATCAGATGCGAGGCCGAGGCGAGGATGTGGCCGGTGGAACGGTAATTGCGCTCCAGCCGGATCACCTTGGCGCCGGGGAAGTCCTTCTCGAAGCGCAGGATGTTGTCGACCTCGGCGCCGCGCCAGCCGTAGATCGACTGGTCGTCATCGCCGACGCAGCAGATGTTCTTCGACCCCTGGCCGATCAGGCGCAGCCAGAGATACTGCGCGACGTTGGTGTCCTGATATTCGTCTACCAGCACGTATCTGAAACGCTCGTGATACTGCCGCAGCACCTCGGGGTGCTCGCGGAACAGCCGCAACGTCTCGATCAGCAGATCGCCGAAGTCGGCGGCATTCAGCGTCTTCAGCCGCGCCTGATAGGCCTTGTAGAGTTCCAGCCCGCGGCCATTGGCATAGCTTGCCGACTCGCCGGGCGGGACCTTGTCGGGCGTGAGGCCGCGGTTTTTCCAGCCGTCGATGATCGAGGCGAGCACGCGCGCCGGCCAGCGTTTTTCGTCGATGTTCCCGGCCTCTAGCAGCTGCTTTAACAGCCGGATCTGATCGTCGACGTCGAGAATGGTGAAATCAGGTTTCAGCCCGACCAGTTCGGCATGGCGGCGCAGGATTTTCACCCCGATGGAATGAAACGTTCCAAGCCACGGCATCCCCTCGACAATCTGCCCCACCATCGCGCCGACGCGCAGCTTCATCTCGCGCGCGGCCTTGTTGGTGAAGGTGACCGAGAGGATCTCCGACGGGCGCGCTTTGCCCAGCGACAGGATGTGGGCGATGCGGGTGGTCAGCACGCGCGTCTTGCCGGTCCCGGCGCCGGCGAGAACCAGTATCGGCCCGTCGAGGCTCTCGACCGCCTCGCGCTGCTCCGGGTTGAGACCGTTGAGGTACGGCGCCGCCGCATTGGCACGCGCGCGCGCCGCGATGCCGCCCGCGACGGGAGACGGTCCCGCGAGGTCCTGACGCGAGGGTTGAGCGATTTTCGGCGAATCCATGTGTGGTGAAAATGGCATCGCCACCCCGCTTTGGCGAGGGGTAGGGGCGATCGGTCTGGAACCGAGTTCTTAGGCCTTCGCCGGCATCGCGATGCTGCGGCCCGCGGCCTCGGGGCGGGGCAGGCGGGCGTGCTCCGCCTTCATGCGGCAGAGCGTGCGCTTCACCTTTGCGGGAAACGGCGCGACCTTCTTTGCCGTCATGTCGACATGCAGCGTCATGTTCTCGGACGTCGCCGACATCCAGCCCTCCGTCGCGTGGAACAGCTGCTGGAAATAGTGGATGCGCTTCTCGTCGTAGTCGAGCAACTGGAACGTAACCCGCACCGGATCGCCTTCGTTCAACTCGCGCAGATAGCGCACATGCGCCTCGGCCGTGAAGGTGGAGTGCCCCTGCTTGCTGAGATAATTCACGCCGATCCCGAGCAGCTCGTAGGCCTCGTCGACGCAGCGGTCGAACAGCACGTTGTAATAGGCCATGTTGAGATGGCCGTTGTAGTCGATCCATGCTGGCTCCACGCGCATGATCGAGGAGACGAACGGCGCAAAGAACAACGGTTCAAGGTCGGTGCGGTCGAGCATTCAGGTAGTCCCCGGCAATGCGAATATTGCCATATTCGCCGCGGGATGGAACCGTTTCTTGCGCGGGCTCGCGAAGATTTGCGCATAGCTTGCCCGCTTTGCGGCGCTGGCTCTCTCTCTGCTAACGTCGCCGCCAATAAACAGGGCGGGAAGCGACATGGCAGTGGTCGAATTGGCAGGTCAGCGGCGGGACCGCAATGCTGTCGCAGCCGCGATCGGCGCGCTCGCCGCGAAGTTCGGCAACCGGCTCGTCACGTCGCAGGCGGTGCGCGAGCAGCACGGCAACATCCTGACCTGGATCGAGAACCAGCCACCCGACGCGGTGGTGTTCCCGCAGTCGGCCGAGGACGTGCGGGATGCGGTGCGCATCTGCGTGCAGCATCGCGTGCCGGTCATCCCCTACGGCACCGGGACGTCGCTGGAAGGCCACATCAACGCGCCCTATGGCGGCATCACGCTCGACTTTCGCGACATGAACCGCATTCTCGCCGTTCACGCCGAAGACCTTGATTGCGTTGTCGAACCCGGTGTGACGCGCAAGCAGCTCAACGAATATCTGCGCGACCAGGGTCTGTTCTTTCCGATCGATCCGGGCGCCGATGCCTCGATCGGCGGCATGTCGGCGACGCGCGCGTCGGGCACCAATGCGGTGCGCTACGGCACCATGCGGGAGAATGTGCTGGCGCTCAAAGTCGTGCTGGCGAACGGCGAGACGATCTCGACTTCGCGCCGCGCGAAGAAATCCTCGGCCGGCTACGACCTGACCCGCCTGTTTGTCGGTTCGGAGGGAACGCTCGGCGTCATCACGGAAATCACCGTGAAACTGCACGGGATCCCCGAGGCGATTTCGGGCGGCATCTGTCCGTTCCCGTCGGTCGAAGCGGCGTGCAACGCCGCGATCGCGACGATCCAGTCCGGTATTCCAGTCGCGCGCATCGAGCTGTTCGACGAACTGCAGGTCAAAGCCTGCAACGCGTACTCCAAGCTGACGCTGCCGGAGTCGCCGCTGCTGTTCCTGGAGTTTCACGGCACCGAGGCCGGCGTCGCCGAACAGTCGGCACGTTTCGGCGAGATTTCAGCCGATCTCGGGGGCGGCCCCTTCACATGGACAACGAACACCGAGGAGCGCACGAAGCTCTGGCAGGCGCGGCATGACGCCTATTGGGCGGTGATCGGCCTGCGGCCGGGCGCGAAGGCGTTTGCCACCGATGTCTGCGTGCCGCTGTCACGGCTTGCCGAATGCGTAACCGAGACGCAGCGCGACATCGCCGAGCACAAGATGCTCGCGCCGATCGTCGGACACGTCGGCGACGGCAATTTCCATGTCTCGGTGTTGCTCGACATGGACGACCCCGCGGAAGTCGCGAACGGAAAGGCGTTCAGCGAGCGGCTGGTCGAACGCGCGCTCGCCATGGAGGGCACCTGCACGGGCGAGCACGGGGTTGGCCAGGGCAAGATGAAATATCTCAAAGCCGAGCACGGCGAGGCGCTTGCGGCGATGCGCGCCATCAAGCATGCGCTGGATCCGCAGGACCTCATGAATCCCGGAAAAATCGTCGCATTTTGATCCACTTAGACGAATCCGACATATAATCGCCGCGTTGAATCGGCTAGAGTCCGCGCATATTGGGCATTGGGGCTGAGGCGGTCCGGAAACGCGGGACCGAAGGGCTCGGAGCACGCAGTGCAGGCGACCCTGCTCGGAATCAGTGTGGCGATCATCCTGGCGCTGGTAGCGGCGCTGGTGGGCCCTCATTTCGTCGATTGGACGCAGTACCGGGCGCGCTTCGAGGGCGAGGCGACACGGCTCGCCGGCCTGCCGGTGCGCATCGGCGGACCGATCGATGTGCGGCTGCTGCCGACCCCGACGCTGACGCTGGGCCGCGTCGAGATCGGCAGCGCCACGCAACCGCAGGCGAAGGCGCGCGAGGTCTACGCTGAACTCGCGCTCGGCTCGCTGATGCGCGGCGCGTTCCAGGCCTCCGAGCTTCGCGTGGTCGGCCCGGACGTCTCGCTCGGCGTTTCGGCGAACGGGCGTGTCGAGTGGCCGGCGGTTCGTGTCGGCTTCGATCCGGATCAATTTCTGATCGACAAGATCGCGATCGAGGATGGGCGCATTGCCTTGCGCGATGGCGCGAGCGGCATCGATACCGCGCTCGAAGGGTTCTGGTTCAAGGGCGATCTGCGCTCGCTGCTCGGGCCGGCGAAGGGCGAGGGCGGCTTCATCGCGGCGAACGAGCGCTACGGCTATCGGCTCGCGGCGAGCCGCGTCGGCGAGGACGGCAGCGTCAAACTGCGCATCGGTCTCGATCCGGCGGATCGCCCGGTTTCGATCGAAGCGGACGGCGCGCTGCGGCTGGAAGAAAACTCGCCGCGCTTTGACGGCACGTTGACACTCGCTCGCCCTGTGGCGGTCGCCGGCGCCGACGGGCGCGGCACCGTCGCGGTGCCGTGGCGCGCCACCGCGAAAGTGAAGGCGGCGCCGACGCACACGCTGTTCGAGCAGCTCGAATACAGCTACGGGCCGGAAGCGCGTGCCATCAAGCTCACCGGCACGGCGGAATTCCGCTTCGGCAAGACCCCACGTTTCGAAAGCGTGCTTTCGGCACGACAGGCCGATCTCGACCGCGCGCTTGCGCTGCCCGATGCACCCGGCCGGCTGCCGCTCGCCGCCCTCAAGGCGTTCATCGAGCCCTTTGCGTCCTCTTACCGGCCGGCGTTTCCGGTGCGGCTCGGCATCGGTGTCGATGCCGTGACGCTTGCGGCCGGCACGCTGCAGAACGTGCGCGGCGATATCAAGCTCGACGCCGACGGCTGGGATATCGAGACACTGGAATTCCGTGCGCCGGGCTTCGCGCAGGTGCGCCTGAGCGGGAAGGTGGCGCAGGCGCCGCAGGGCGTGTCGTTCAAGGGGCCGGCCCAGATCGAGGCGAGCGATCCGAAACTGTTCCTCGCGTGGCTCGAAGGCCGCACCGACACGGCGCAGCGGCAGGCCGGACTGCTGCGCGCCGGCGGCGACCTCACCATCGGCGCGCAGGCGTTCGCGGTCGACCGGCTCAAGTTCGAGTTCGATCGCAAGACCATCGAAGGGCGCGTCGCCTATGCAGGTGCCGACGGCCCGAAGCCACCGCGTCTCGAAGCGGAACTGAAGGCGGCCGAACTCGACGTCGATGGCGTCATTGCCTTCGTACGTGCCGCGCTCGACGGCAGCGCCATCGAGCGGCCGCGCGAAATTTCGCTCACGGTCGACATCGGCCGCGCCAACATGGCGGGCATCGACGTCAAAGGTGTGAGCGGCACCTTCAAGCTCGATCCCGCAGGCGTGACCTTCGACAAGGTACGGATCGCCGATCTGGCGGATGCGGCCTTCAATCTGAATGGCCGCATGGAAGGCGCGCTCGATGCGCCGCGCGGCACCGTGACATTCGATGTCGATGCGCGCGGCCTCGACGGCACCGTCGCGGTGCTGGCGAAATATCTGCCGGAGGCAGCGGAGCCGCTGCGCCACGCGGCGGCGCGCATCGTGCCGCTCAAGGCGCGCGCGACACTCGGCATCGAGCCTGTGTCGTCGACCGACCCGCGCGGCAACAGCAAGATCAAGCTCGACCTCGAAGGCACGGCCGGCGCGCTACGCACGAAGATCGGCGCCGAAGCGGCGGGCGATCTCGGCGCGCTGACGCTGCCGGTGTTTCGTCTCGATGGCCAGATCAGCGCCACCGACGGCGCGGCACTCGTCGGATTGCTCGGGCTCGACCGTGCGCTCGCGGTCGACAAGCGCGCGGGGACGCTTAGTGTTTCGGTGCGGAGTGCCGCGGGCAGCGACGCGCGCGTCGATGCGCGGCTCAATGCCGGTGGACTCGCTGCCAGTGCCAACGGCACGGCGCGGTTGTTCCACGCGAACGGACTGGCCGCTGCGCTCGACGTGACCATTCAGGCCGCCGACGCGAGCCCGCTCCGGCGCGGAACGATCGCGCAGTCAGCGGTGCTCCTGCCGG
>JAXDOA010000197.1:0-3141 GCA_034669125.1 Hyphomicrobiales bacterium | reverse complement strand
ACCTGCTGGCCCATCAGCCCGGCGAAAGCCGAGGTCCGCTTGCGGTTGAAATCGCCTTCGAGCCCGTGACCGACCGCCTCGTGCAGCATCACGCCAGGCCAGCCCGCGCCGAGCACGACGTCCATCTCGCCGGCCGGCGCCGGCACGGCTTCGAGATTGACCAGCGCCTGACGCACCGCGTCCTCGACCGCGCCCTTCCAGGCGCCGGTTTCGATGAAACGCTGATACCCCTCGCGCCCGCCGTAACCGTGGCTGCCCGATTCCTGCCGGTCGCCTTCGCCCGCGACCACCGAGACGTTCACGCGCACCAGCGGCCGCACGTCGCGATAGGTCTCGCCGTCGGCGCGCAGGATTTCGACCACCTGCCACGTCGCGCCGAACGACACCGACACCTGCCGCACCCGCGGATCCTTCGCGCGCGCGAAGGCGTCGATCTCTTCCAGCAGCTTCACCTTCGTTTCAAACGAGGGGGCGCCGAGCGGGTTCTCGTCGCCGTAAAGCCGGACATTCGTCCGCGCCGGCGCCTGCGAATAGCTGCCTGAGTAGCCGCCCTGCACGGCGCGAACCGCCTCGACGGCGCGGGAAATGGCTTCCTCCGAGACATCCGAGGCATGCGCGTAGCCGACCGCCTCGCCCTTCACGGCGCGCAGGCCGAAACCTTGCGCGGTGTCGTAGGTCGCCTGCTTCAGGCGGCCGTTGTCGAACACCAGCGCCTCGGCCTGACGGTATTCAAGGAACAACTCGCCGTCGTCGGCGCCTTCCAGGCCGCGCGACAGCAGTTTCGTGACCCGCGCCCGGTCGAGTTCGGCGCGATCGAGGAGGGAGGATGCAGAGCTCAAGACAGGTTCCTCGCGAGGTTGGGTTCGTCGGCCATTAGATAGGCAGCGCAGGCCGCAACCGGGAGGGTCAATAATAACGCGCTACGGCAGCTTGTCGTAGCCCTCGCCGAAGCCCTTCAGGCCCATCGGAATGCCGATGCCCTCTTCGGGGGTCTGGAAGATGATGAAGGTCGCGGATGTCCCGGTGCGCAATTGCTTCACCAGATTGTCGTCCATCACCACCTCGGCAACGCAGCCGTTCGGCAGGCAGCGCACGAAGCCGGCGCGGCCGACATCGGTCTTGTCGATCTTCAAGCCGAGACCCGACGGCAGCAGCACGCCGAGCGGAGCAAGCACCCGCATCAGGCGGCTCTTCTGGTCGGCGGTTTTCAGCACGATGACGGTGAGGCCGACATTCGGCCGGTCCTCGGCGGTCACGCTCTGGATCAGGGCACATTGTTCCCCTTGTGCACCGGGCGGCGTGTCGCAGCGAATCTGCCAGTCGGCATGCACCGATTTCACGGTGCCCTGCGCCTGAGCGGACCCCGCGGTCAGCGCGAACGCCGCAAGCGCCACGGCGCCTGCCGCAACATGCGATAGCCGTGCCCGGTTGATAGCACCCATGATGCGTCCAGATTCCTTGAGGGCCGGTCGGCGGCCGAAGTTCGTCGCGGCGCGCGCAAGCCGAATCGCCGCTCCCCTGCGGTATCTTGCGTCAGTCTCCGTACATGTTGCTTCAACCGTGTCAAGAACGGGGCAAAGCAGACCAGGCGCCTGAAAAACTGCCGTCAAATCTGGCCTTTATCAGGACCGCCGCCTCCGCCGCCGCGGCGCGAAAATGACCGCCACGAGGCGCATTGCGAGTGGGGCTGAATTGTGGTTTGAGAAGCCCAAGGCTCCGTCGTGGCGCTGTCCCCGAGCGCCCGGAGCTTTGCCGGCAAACGATGCCGTGCCATGCGCGGGCCGAGCGGGGCTCGCGGCACAGATTTCGGCCCGCATGGTGTCGGAAGGTCGAACTGGTAAGGAGCGGACACGCCAATGCTGGTGCTCATGCGATTGATCCGATCGGCCGCCCCGGCCCTGGCTTTCGTCGCCGCTCTTGCGGTGGGCGGCATCGCCTTCGCGGCTCTCGGCCAGCCAACCCCATGGCAGATGGGATTCCAGCAGTCGGCGGCGCCGACCATGGACGACATCATCTGGTTCCACGATTTCGTCCTCTGGATCATCATCGCGATCACGATCTTCGTGCTGGTGCTGTTGCTGCTGGTGATCGTCAAGTTCAACGCCAAAGCCAATCCGACGCCGTCGCGCACCACGCACAACACGTTGCTGGAAGTGGGCTGGACCGTGATCCCGGTCGTCATCCTGGTGGTGATCGCGGTCCCGTCGTTCCGCATCCTGTTCGTGCAGCTCAACATTCCGCCGTCCGACCTCACCATCAAGGCGACCGGCAACCAGTGGAACTGGACCTACGCGTACCCGGACGACAAGATCGAGTTCACCTCGATCATGTTGAGCGATGCGGACCGGGCGAAAATCAACCCGCCGCCGCCGCGGCTGCTCGGCGTCGACAACCCGATCGTCGTGCCGCTGAACAAGGTCGTGCGCGTGCAGGTCATCGGCTCGGACGTGATCCACGCCTTTGCGGTGCCGTCGTTCGGCATCAAGATCGACGCGATCCCGGGGCGGCTCAACGAGACCTGGTTCAAGGCGACGCGCGAGGTCGTCTACTACGGACTATGCTCGGAACTGTGCGGCAAGGATCACGCCTTCATGCCGATCGAGGTGCGCGTGATCTACGAGCAGGCCTTCGCGGCGTGGCTCGCGGACGCGAAGAAGAAATTCGCCATTGACGACAGCAGGCCCGCGACCAATGTCGCGGCGACGGACGGCTCCAAGACCCAATAAGACCGAATAGCGGGCGGCAACGGTAAATTTGAGGAAGTGGGACATGGCTACTGCGGCAACGGCTCATGACGCACATGATGCGCACGACCACCCGACACCGACCGGATGGCGCCGCTTCGTCTATTCGACCAACCACAAGGACATCGGCACGATGTACCTGGTGTTCGCCATCATCGGCGGACTGATCGGCGGCGCGCTCTCGATCGCCATTCGCATCGAACTGATGCATCCGGGGCTCAACTTATTCCACGGTGAGCACGCCTCGCACCTCTACAACGTGTTCACCACCGCGCACGGCCTGATCATGATCTTCTTCATGGTGATGCCGGCCATGATCGGCGGCTTCGGCAACTGGATCGTGCCGCTGATGATCGGAGCGCCCGACATGGCGTTCCCGCGCATGAACAACATTTCG
>JAXDOA010000196.1:0-6889 GCA_034669125.1 Hyphomicrobiales bacterium | reverse complement strand
ATCGTCGATTACGGATAGGAGCCAAGGCAAGCTCAGGAGCAAGAACATGTGGTTCATGAGGATTCCGATCAGGCGGTCGAGGATGATTTCGGATGTAGCCTCAGTCAGCGGCAATCCCAGACGCCGGATCCGCCAGATACGAAGCGCGTCGCCTCCGAGAAATGACACGAACGTCTGGCTGAAGAACATTCCTTCAAGCGTAATGCGGAAGGAGTCTCTCAAACGGAATGTCGCGCCAAACCGCGCTACGACCATTGTCAGCCGTTTGGCGGCGACCATCGCCTGAGCCAGCATGACGAAGAAGGCCGCGACGGCGATCAGGACCGGTATCGTCGAAATTGTCCGGCCGACCGAACGAAAATCAAGCTGCGTCGCAATCAGTGCAAGTATCAGCACCGTGACGGCGACCTTCAGTCCGGTGCTGAGCCAACCCGGCATGACCAATCCTAGAGGCTGTTAGCTATGGGTGCCATCGTGTTCACTGTACACGAGTCTCCCGATGCACCCGCGCGAGCCCGTCTGCGAGCGGTTCGAAGTGAAAATCCGGGAAAGCGCGATAGCAATCCGCGATATCGAAGAAGCGATGCAGCAGATGCGGCCGCGGGCCGGGCCGGGGCACGGACTTCACCTCGGCGTGCGGCGTGAACTGCGCCGCGACGATGTTGGCGATGTCGTGGAACGACGTCGAGATGCCGGTCACGGCATTGAGCGCGCCGCTGCTACGATGAAACAGGATGAGCCTGGCAAGACGTGCGACGTCCTCTATGGCGATGTGGTCGCGCCTTTCCTCGCCTTCGCCGAAGATGGTGATCGGCTCACCCTTCGCGGCCTGACGGCGAAAGCGATTCGGGCCGTAGCCGGAATGCGGATCGCGCGCGCCATAGATCAGGGTCGGGCGCAGCGCCGCGAACGGGCCGCGATATTCGGAGCGGAACATCAGCTCGCGCGCCGCATGCATCATGCCGTGCGTGGTGGACGGCGCGACGGCGGATTTTTCCGTGACCGGATTGGCATCGTCAACATAGACCGCGTCTGACGAGATGTAGAGCAGATGCGCGGGTGGGGCGGCGGCGAGCGCGACACACGCGGCTTCGGCCATGCGCAGATTGGTCATCATCTGCGCGGCATTCTTCGCAGGTGCGACGGCTGAGACGAACACGACGGCGTCGTCGGGCTTCAGCGCTGCCTTGAGTGCGTCGGCACCACTCGACGCCAACAGATCGACCTCCCTCCGGGTGAGACCGAGCGTCGGGACACCGGCGTCCGCTAGTTCCTTCAGGATCGTCGAGCCGACGAAGCCCCCTGCCCCGACGACGACGACGCGCTTCGGCGCAACCGGCGACGCATTCTGATGAGTCAGCATGGTCAGGAGACTCCCAGAGTGCGGCAATCGAGACCGGCTTTGTGCGCGGCCGCACCATCGAGCACGCGATACGGGTCGAGCACGAGCTTGCCGCGCATCGCTCTCGCGATTGCGGCGCAGGACAGCTCGCGGAACTGCGGCCACGGCGTCATGATGGCGAGCGCGTCGGCGTTCTCGACCGCTTCAAGCGCGGACTTCGCGCCGGCTGCAGCGGGATGGGGCGCGGCCGATGCCGGCACCACGGGGTCGAATACCTTCAGCCGCCATGGTCCGAGCTGGCGGATCAGCGCAAGCGACGGCGAGTTCTTCACCGAATGGGTGTTTTCCTTGTAGGCGAGACCCAGCACGGCGATCGTCGCATCCGACGCCTCGGCGAGCACCGCCTCATGCAGCGTGCGCAGGGCCCAGTCCTTGCGATGAGCGCTGTTGGCGACGAATGACGCGATGACGCCGGCTTCGGTGCCGTGCTCCTCCGAAAATCGCAGCACGGTCGCGAGATCGCGCTCCAGATTGCCGCCGGCAAGGCCGAGGCCCGGCGCCAGATATGAATGCGGTCCGATGCGGCGATCGAGCTTGAGCGCCGGAACGATCTCCGACCAGTCCGCGCCGATTTTCTCACACAAAGCTGCAAGCGTATTCGCCACGCTGACGGACGCGACGAGACAGCAGTTGATGGAAATCTTGGTCAGCTCCGCGCTCTCGAAGCGCATCGGCAATATCGGGCAACCGAAGGCCTTGAGGAACGTGTCGAAGGCTTCCGGCAACGGCGCCGCCGGATCGGGGCAGCCGACGATGAACCGCTCCGGCAACGTCGCCCGCTCGACAGCGCGGCCGAACACCAACGTCTCGACCTGATAGTAAAGCAACCGCTCTGCGCGCTGGCGCGCGCGCGTGAAACCCGGCGGTACCTGACTCAGCACCACGACAACGGTGTCGGGGCGGCTGTGGGCCAGGACATGATCGAGCAGCCTGTCGAGCGACGACAGATCGCTGCGCCCGGCATCGTCGGTCGGCACATCGGGCGCGACATAGATGACATCGCATTGCGTGAGCCGCTTCGCGTCGGCGGAAAAGCCGATGCGGCTGCGATTGTCGCGCAGCAGATCGTCGAGGCCCGGTTCGACCACAGGCAATTGGCCGGCTTCGAGCCGTCCGATCAGCGCCGCATCCGCATCGAAGCCAACAGTCGCAAAACCCTTGCTCGCGGCCGCAATCGACGAGCACAGGCCGAGATGCGTCATGCCCGCATAGCCAATGGTCGGACGCTCGCTCATCGAGCCTCTTTGGCCGCGGCCGCCGACAGCGTGCCGAGCACGCGCAGGAGCCAGCGGTCATTCGAGAGATCGGTCGGTACCTTGTCGGCAACCAGGCGCTTGAAGTGCTCGTATTCGATCGCCCAGGTGGGATCGTCCTGCACCAAGGTCACGGATTCTTCCGGCGGGCGGCCGCTCGGCAAGATGCGCGTATGATGCGTGAACGTGGCCGGTCCCCATTTGCACAGCGACTCAATGTGAGCGGTGCCTTTCTCGGCGAGGATGTCGCAGGTGAAGTGGTTGCGCCACGACAGCAGCGTCATTTCGAGCTCGAGCCGGGGCTCAGATGCCTCGCATGACACGACGACATGATCGGGCGCCCGGTTCTCGAAGCAATTGACCGAGACGAGGCGAAAATCCTCGCCGAGTTCGCCGAACCAGAAGCGCGCCGTGTCGAGCAGATGCGAGCAAAGATCCGGCAGCACGCCCGCACCCTTGTCGCGCCACGCGGAGTCGCGCACGAGGCGCGCGGTACCGTTGCCATAGAACATGCGGCAGCGATAGAGCCGCCCAAGTGCGCCTGAGCGCAGGAGGTCGCGCATACGCACATAGTGCGGCTCGAAGCGGTGATTGTAGGCCGTGTAGCAGACTGCGCCGGTGCGCCGCGCCAGCGCTTCAAGCTCGGCGAGGTCCTCCTCGCGCTCGGCATGCAACGGCTTTTCCACGAGCACATGCTTGCCGTTCTCCAGCAGATAACGCAGCAGATCGGGCTTCGGCTCGTCCGGCGTGCAGACCAGCGCCGCGTCATAGCCGTCGAGCGGCACCGCGCGGATGTCGCGCCAGTTCGCTTCCTTTGCGATCGGATCGACCACGCCGGCCGCGTCGGGACCGGCAACCCGCAGGCGCTTCTTGCCCTGAACGCCGTACCCGACGATGACAGCCCGCATCGCGTTGGCCCGGTTAGTTGAAATTGACGTGTCGCTCGATGCGCGCAATCTTGGCCAGAACGTCCTTCGGCTGCACCGGAATGTTGCCGTCGAACTCGCACTCGACTGCCGCCGAAATCGATCCGAGCACCGAGGCGATCACGGGACTCTGCGTCGCATACAACGCAAGCG
The DNA here is from genome assembly GCA_034669125.1 of Hyphomicrobiales bacterium. Lineage (GTDB taxonomy): Bacteria > Pseudomonadota > Alphaproteobacteria > Rhizobiales > Xanthobacteraceae > PALSA-894. The sequence goes on along the minus strand of JAXDOA010000196.1, from coordinate 3,155 downwards.
CCGCATAGGCGGCCAGCGCGTCACCCGAGCCCACCGCATCAACCACCTGCCCGGCGAAGCTGTCGAGCGTGAAGAAAGCGCGGACGTCACTGTCCTGTGCATTGACGAAGGTCATCATGCCGCGCTCGCCGAGTTTGAGCATGAGCACTTTGCAGCCCGCCGCGCGATACAGCTTGAGGCCGAGCGGACGAATGACCGAATCCTGATCGCCAAGCGCGAAGCGCGCCTCACGCTCGTTCGGCGTGATCAGATCGAATCCGTGGAATTCGAGTATGTTGCCCCAGCGGCTAGCCACCTGACTGTCGGCAACGCGGAACACGTCCTTCGGCAGCGCCGCGGTCAATGGCGGGATTGTGTCGCGATTATAGATACCGTGGCGGAAGTCGCTGAACATCACGATATCTGCCGGTGTGTCGCGAACCTGCTCGGCCAAATGACCGAGGATGCGCTCCGAGATCGACCGGTTATCGACTTTGTCGACTTTCAACAGACGATAGCCACCCGCCACGATCGCGTTCTTGTTCGTCGTAGGACGCGTGCGATCGAGGACCGGCACGCAATGTACGCCGGCCTTGGCGAGATCATCGAGCGTGAATTCCGCGAGCGCATCCTCACCCAGAACCGTGGAGAACGTCACGTCCGCGCCGGCCGCCTTGAGGTGCTTGGCGACGATGCCCGCGCCGCCGACGAAGTCGTGCTGCTCCTCGAAGCGCACGCTCATGGTCGGCGTTTTGGTCATGCCCCCTATCATCGTGCACTGCGTCAGGCTGTCGATGATCGTGTCGCCGACGACATGGACCTTGAGGCCCTTGAGCTTGTCGAGGCCCTTACGCAAATCGTTGAAGTCGATGCCTTGCGCCTCGAGCAACAGCATCAGCTTTTCGGTCGAGAGTTCCGGCGGCTCGGTCTCGATGATGTGCGACGACGAATAGACGATATCGCCGGGCGTGAAGATGATCTCGCCACCGTAGGATTCGATGATCGCCTTCTCTTCCGCGGTTTTCGGGTGCAAGCCGTCCTTGTTGTACTCGTAGCCCTTGGCGAAATAATCCGGCTTGATGACGCCGAGATTTTCGAGCGGCGTCGGCTGGCTGTCGATTACGACGTAATCGACACATTCCAGTGCCGCGAGATTGAAGGCGCGCAATTCCTGCGGCACGAAGGGGCGGAAGTTGGCCTTCAGGATATGCTCATCCGCAGTAAGGCTCGCGACGAGCACGTGCCCCATGCTCTTGGCGTAAAGCAGATGGCGAACGTGCCCCGGATGCACCAGGTCGAAGGTGCCATGGCACATGATCACCTTCTTGTCGCGCGGCGGCTGCCCGATCAGCTCGGCGATCTGCTGCGGCGTCTTGATCTTGTGGCTGACGAGCTTGCGGCTCGCTTCATCGATCATTGCCGCACTCCTTCACCCGCAAGCGCCTTGAACCAGCCCGCCGTCGCCTGCGCGATCGAAGCGGGATCCCACAGCGGCGCATCGCGCCAGTAATCGATCTGTTCCACGATGCGGCCGACGCCTTCCTCGAAGCTGACCTTCTGACGCCAGCCGAGATCGCGCTGGATCTTGCTGATGTCCGCGAAGGTGCAATCGGGCTCGCCGGGGCGCTTCGGGATGTAGGTGACGTCGCCGCCAAGCAGTTCGACCAGCCGGTTGACCGGCTGCGGATTGCCCGCGCCGAGGTTCCACACTTCGCCGGTCTTTTCGGTTTCCGCAGCGGCCAGGAACGCCTCCGCGATGTCGGTGACGTAGAGAAAGTCACGCGTCTGCGTGCCGTCGCCGACCACCGTAAACGGCTTGCCGGCGAGCTTCTGCTTCAGGAACACGCCGAACACAGCGCCGTAAGCGCCGGAGGTGCGCGAGCGTGTGCCATAGGCATTGAAGATGCGGATCGAATTGACCGGCAGTTTGTAGACGGTCTGCCAATGAAACGCCGCTTGCTCGCCTTGGTATTTGCTCAGCGCGTAGGGGTATTGCGGCACGATCGGGTGGTCTTCGCGGGTCGGTGTCTTGGCGAGGCCATAGCAGGACGACGAGGCCGCATAGACGAACTTCTTGACGCGCGCGGCGCGCGCGCACTCCAGCATGTGCACGGTGCCCTGCACGTTTGCCGACATGTATTCCATCGGCCGTTCGATCGAGGGCACGATGTCGCCGATGCCGGCGAAGTGGAACACACAGTCGATGCCGTCGAACAGTGCGTGGCCGGGCTGGTACTCACGGATGTCCGAGGCAACGAACGTGAAAGCCGGATTGTCCTTGTGTTGCGCGATGTTCGCCTCGCGGCCACCGAGCAGATTGTCGATCACGCGCACCGCGTAGCCGCGGCCGATCAAGAGATCGACCATGTGACTTCCGATAAAGCCGGCGCCCCCCGTGACGAGCGCAGTCCCGCGCGCTCCAGTCATTTCGCCCCGATCTTCTTCATGGTGCGGACGTTGTAGTACCAGTCGTCGTCGAAGCTCGCCGGCAGCAGGTGATTGCGGAACGCACGCGTGAGGTCGCGCACCGCGTCCTCGATGTTGCGCTTGGGCTCAAAGCCGAGCACGCGGCGCACCTTGTCGGAATTGACGTGATAGGAGCGGGTGTCGTTGCTTAGCGTCGTCTTGATCTTGATCTCGCCCTTCTCGGGCATCTCTTCTTCCACGACGCGCTTCACGATCATCGCAATGTCGGCGATCGAGTGGTTCTGGAAACCGATGTTGAAGATCTCGCCGTGGATTTTTTCGTGCGGCGCGCCCAGCATCAGCAAATAAGCGTCGACCATGTCGTCGACATGGAGGTTCGGCCGCATCTGCGCGCCGCCGAACACCTGGATCTCGCCCTTGTTGACGGCGTGGTTGGTCAGGATGTTGACCGAGAGATCGAGCCGCGTGCGCGGTGAGTAGCCGCAGATCGTCGCCGGGCGGATGACCACGCAGGTGAAATCATCCGCCATGTACTTCCACAGCTCGGGTTCGCACAGGCCTTTGAACTTGTTGTAGAGCGTGAGCGGCACCAGCGGATGGTCCTCGGTCACATCCGGCGAATCGCTCACGCCGTAGACAGAACTCGACGAGGCATAGACGAAACGCTTCACGCCCGCGTCCTTCGCGGCCTTCACCATCGGCGCGAAGCAATCGTAGTTGATGGTCTTCGACAGGTTTTCGTCGAGTTC
>JAXDOA010000195.1:0-5026 GCA_034669125.1 Hyphomicrobiales bacterium | reverse complement strand
CGCCGCCGTGAAGGCCGAGCAGGTGAAGCTGGGATTGCCGGCGGACAGCTATCCGACGCCGGAGTTGGTGGCGCGGTTGCAGGGAAGATAGCGCCGCTCGTCATCACCGGGCCGGCGCGAAGCGCCGAGTCCCGGTGACCCCGATAGAATGTGCGAGATCTTGCCCACCTAAGCGGGATGGCCGGGACAAGCCCGGCCATGACGATCATGTAAACACCGCCGTGATATCGCACACGATCAGCTGCCCGCCCTCAAGCACCGTCTGCGACGTGTGGCGCGCCGGCCGCGAATGGGGATCGGGAAAGGTCTTGACCCATTCGGCATTCAGCACGTCGCGGTTCGAACAGTCCTTCATCCAGACGTTCATCTTGACGATGTCGTCGGCCGAGCCGCCCGCCGCCGCCATGATCGAGCGCACGTGGTGGAAGATGTTGGTGCATTGCGCTTCCAGCGTATCGGCAAGCTTGCCGGTTGCCGGATCGGTACCGGTGATGATGCCGGTCATCAACATGTTGCCGACGCGCGAGGCGGCCGGAATCGGGTTCTTGTGCGCGAACCCGGCGATCTCGATGCTTTTGCGTTTCGCCATGCTCAGAGCTTCGTGAAATCAATCGGCTTGGTCCGATCCAATGTCGCCGTCACCTTCGGCATTGGGTATTTCAATCCAGTGGCGCAGTTGAACAGCACGGCGCGCTCCGTTTTTTTGACACGCCCGTCGGCGAGCGCCGCCTTGTAGGCCGCATAGGTCGCGCCGCCTTCGGGACACATCAAGAAGCCTTCCTCGCGCGCAACCTCATCGACGCCGGCCTGGATCGCCTCGTCCGAGACCGCGATCGCGAAGCCGCCCGACTCGCGCACCGCGCGGAGAATAAGAAAATCCCCGACCGCCTGCGGCACGCGGATGCCCGACGCGATGGTGTGCGCATTCTCGAAGCGCGGCGCATGCTCATCGCCCTTCTCCCAGGCGCGCACCATCGGCGCGCAGCCTTCGGCCTGCACGGCGACCATGCGCGGGCGCTTGCTGCCGATAAATCCGATGGCTTCGAGTTCGGCGAAGGCCTTCCACATGCCGATCAGGCCGGTGCCGCCGCCGGTCGGATAGAAGATGACATCGGGCAACTCCCAGCCGAACTGCTCGGCGAGCTCGAGGCCCATCGTCTTCTTGCCCTCGATCCGGTACGGCTCCTTCAGGGTCGACGTATCGAACCAGCCGGCGATGTCCTTCCCCTGCCCCACCAGCTTGCCGCAGTCGTCGATCAGGCCGTTGACGCGATAGACATGTGCGCCTTCGAGCGCGATCTCGGACAAATTGATCTCGGGCGTATCCTCCGGGCAGAAGATCGTGGTCCGGATGCCGCAGCGGCTCGCGTAAGCCGCGAGCGCCGCGCCCGCATTGCCGTTGGTCGGCATCGCCATGTGCTTGACGCCGAGCGCTTTCGCCATCGACACGGCCATCACAAGGCCGCGCGCCTTGAACGAGCCGGTCGGCAGCCGGCCTTCGTCCTTCACGATGATCTCGCCGCCACCGAGTTTTTTCGCAAGCTTCGGCAACGAAATCAGCGGCGTTGCGTCCTCGCCGAGGCTAACGATGTTCTCCGCCTTGCGCACGGGCAGCAGCTCGCGCCACTTCCACAGGCCGTCCGGGCGTTCCTTTAGCGCGGCCTTGGTCAGCGCCTTTTTCACGCCGGCGAGGTCGTAGCGGACCAGCAACGGCTTTTCGGCCTTGGAGAGATTGTGCAGCGTGTCCGCCTCGTAGCGGTCGCCATGCATCGCGCATTCGAGGTGCGTGACGAAGGTCGGGCGTTCGGTCGTGAGGTTCTCGTTCATGGCGGCACTTCGCCCGCGCGGCGGCCCGTCGTCAACCTTCCAGTTCGCGCCGCACGATTGTCGCGCCCGCGACCATCGCCTGCATCTTCCCGAACGCCACGTCGCGCGGCAGGTATTTCAGCCCGCAGTCCGGCGCCACGATGATGCGCTCGGCCGGCACATGCGGCAGCGCGCGGCGGATGCGCGCCGCGACAGCTTCAGGCATTTCGATGGTCATGTCGGAGAGATCGAGCACGCCGAGTAGGATCGTCTTGCCCGGCAGCTTCTCCAGCACCGCACAATCGAGCTTCGACTGCGCGGTCTCGATCGAAACCTGCCGCACCGGAGAATTGGCGAATTCGGGCAGAAACGAATAACCCTCCGGCCGCACGTGGATGATCGCCGCGTAGCCGAAGCAGATGTGCACCGCAGTGGTGCCGGTCAAGCCGTCGAGCGCGGCGTTGAGCGCCTTCAGGCCGAACTGGCGCGCCTTGTCGGGCCGCGCCTGCATGTACGGCTCGTCGACCTGCACCACGTCAGCGCCGGCCGCGAACAGATCCTTGATCTCGGCATTGACGGCGGCCGCGTAGTCGAGCGCCATCTCCTCATCGCTCTTGTAGAAATCATTCTGCGCCTGTTGCGACATTGTAAACGGGCCGGGCACCGTCATCTTGATCATGCGGTCGGTGTTGCGGCGCAGGAACTGCACGTCGCGCAGCTCGACAGGATGCTTGCGCCGGACCTTGCCGGTCACGCGCGGCACCGGATTGGGATGGCCGGAGCGGTCGAGCGCAGTACCGGGATTGTCGATGTCGACGCCTTCCAGCGCGGTCGCGAAGCGGTTGGAATAGCTTTCGCGTCGCATCTCGCCGTCGGTGATGATGTCGAGGCCGGCGCGCTCCTGCGCGCGGATCGCCAGCAGGGTTGCGTCGTCCTGCGCGGCTTCGAGGAATTCCGGCGCGACGCGCCACAACTCCCTGGCGCGCACGCGCGGCGGAAAGCGGCCCGCGAGCTTTTCCCGGTCGATCAACCAATCGGGCTGGGCGTACGAGCCGACCAGCGTGGTCGGCAACAGCCGGTTCATGGGCGTCCTCCCAACTTTCATTCACGTTAGCGCATGGCGTGGCAGATCAGCCATGCCCTTTCTGGCGTGCCGTCGGTCTGCTATCGGTCGCGCAACAGAAAAACGGAGGAAGAATGCCCGACAAACAACTCGGCTTCATCGGCGTCGGCCGCATGGGCATCCACATGGCCGGCCGACTGATCGAAGCGGGCTATGAGGTTACGGTCTTCGACACCAACGAGACCGCGATGCAGCGGCTGGAGCAGCGCGGCGCCAAGCGCGCCGCATCGGCCGCGGATGTCGCGTCCAAATGCGAGACCGTTCTGGTCAGCCTGCCGACGCCCGACATCGTCAAGGCGGTCGCGCTCGGCTCGGCCGGCGTGATCGAAGGCACGAAGGTCAAGACGTTCGTCGATCTGTCGACCACGGGCCCGCGCGTGGCGAAGGAAGTCGCCGCCGGCCTCGCGCGCAAAGGCATCACGGCGGTCGACGCGCCGGTGAGCGGCGGCCCTTCGGGCGCCGAGAAAGGCACGCTCGCCATGATGATCGCCTGCCCGCGCCCGCTCGCCGACACGCTGCGGCCGGTTATCGAGGTGCTCGGCAAGTTCTTCTACATCGGCGAGGAGCCGGGCCTCGGGCAGACCATGAAGGTCATCAACAATCTGCTCTCCGCAACCGCGATCATGATTACGTCGGAAGCGATGGTGATGGGCGTGAAGGCCGGGCTCGATCCGACCACGATGCTCGACGTCATCAACGCGGGCTCGGGGCGCAATACGGCGACTGCCGACAAGTTCCCGCGCTGCGTGGTGCCGCGCCGCTTCGACTTCGGCTTCACCACGGCGCTGCTCTACAAGGACATCAAGCTTTGCCTCGACGAAGCCGAAGCGCTCGGCGTTCCGATGATCGTCGGCAACGCGGTGCGCCAGATGATGGGGATCGGCAAGGCCACGATGGGCCCGGACGCGGACATCACCGAATTCGTAAAGCCGATCGAGCAATGGGCCGGCGTCGAGGTCGGCAAGAAGGCATGAGAACCACGATGAAGCGCACGCTGCTCGCCATCGCGCTGCTCTGCGTCCCGGCGCTGGCGCGCGCTGAAGTCGACGTGGTGAAAATCCCCAAAGGGGCCGGCGGCGTCGGCTTTCTGCCGCTCGTCGTGATGGAGGAGAAGAAGCTCGTCGAGCAGGAGGCGGCGAAGATGGGGCTGAAGCTTGCCGCCGAATACATCAAGTTCGGCGGGCCGTCCGTCGTCAACGACATGCTGCTCTCCGGCGCCGCGCACTTCGCGCCGGCGGGTCCGCCCGCCTTCATCACTATCTGGGACAAGACCGCCGCCAACATGAAGGTGCGCGGCGTTGCGGCGATGACCTCGATCCCGATGTATCTCAACACCAATGCGCCGCACCTCAAATCGCTCAAGGACCTCACGGCGAACGACAAGATCGCCGTCACCGCCGTAAAGGTCTCGATCCCGGCGATCATCATGCAGATGGCGGCGCTGAAGGAATTCGGCAAAGCCGATTACGCGCACTACGATCCCTACACGGTGTCGCTGACGCATCCCGATGGCGTGACGATGCTGCTCGCGGGAAAGAGCGAGATCACGGCGCACTTCACCTCGCCGCCGTTCCATCAGCGCGAGCGCAAGGACCCGCGCATCCGCACCATCACGACCTCGAACGAGATCATGGGGGGCCCGAGCACCTTCACGATGCTGTATTCGCCGGCGAAGTTCTACGACGAGAACCCGAAGGCCTATGCGGCCGTGCTCAAGGCGCTACAGGCGGCGATCGCTTTCATCAATGCGGACCGGCGCGCCGCGGCGGAAGTCTACCTGCAGTCTGAGGAAGGCAGAGGCTGGAAGATGGACGATCTGATGGAAGTCCTCAACGATCCGGACATCCGCTTCACCACCTCGCCCGGGAACCTGATGACCTACGCGAACTTCATGGCCGACGTCGGCTCCATCAAGAACCAGCCGAAGGCCTGGCAGGACATGTTCTTCCCGGACATCCACGGGGTGACGGGGAATTGAAAGAGAGCACGAGCCGCGTGCTCGGTCTCCTACCCTCCCCCTTGTGGGGAGGGTCGACGCGCGAAGCGCGTCGGGGTGGGGGTCGAGGTTTGTGGCACTATGCGAGCCAATAACTCCGA
>JAXDOA010000194.1:0-10980 GCA_034669125.1 Hyphomicrobiales bacterium | reverse complement strand
CCGCGCTCGTCGCGCACCAGCGCGTGGATGTAGACGGTGTCGAACGGCACCTCCTTCATGAAGTGCAGGCCCATCATCATCATGCGGGCGACCCAGAAGAAGATGATGTCGAAGCCGGTGACCAGCGTGTTGGTCGGGTAATAGCGCTTCACCTCCGGCGTATCGTCCGGCCAGCCGAGCGTCGAGAACGGCCACAGCGCGGAGGAGAACCAGGTGTCGAGCACGTCCTCGTCCCGCTTGAGGAAGGTGGCGCGGCGATCCGCGCTTTCGGCGATCTTGTCGGCTTCGTCCTGCGTCAGCACGTCGTTGACGACGTACCAGGCGAGCGCGTCGGCGAGCGCCTCGTCCTCGCTCTCGGCGACGAACACCTTGTCGTCCGGCCCGTACCACGCCGGGATCTGATGGCCCCACCAGAGCTGGCGCGAGATGCACCACGGCTGGATGTTCTCCATCCAGTCGTAATAGGTTTTCTCCCAGTTCTGCGGCACGAATTTGGTGCGCCCGTCGCGCACCGCCGCGAGTGCCATGAAGCTCAGCTCCTTGGCGTTGACGTACCACTGGTCGGTCAGGAACGGCTCGATCGGCACATTGCCGCGATCGCCGTGCGGCACCATGTGCGTGTGCGGTTCGATCTTGTCGAGCAGGCCCTTCTCTTCCAACATCTCGACGATCTTCTTGCGCGCAACGAAGCGGTCGAGGCCTTGCAGCGCGAGCGTCGCGGCGAGATCGTCGGACGGCGGGATTCCCTCGTTGAACTCGGTGTTCTCCAGCAACGCGAGCTTGCCCTCGACGTTCATCACGTTGACGAGCGGCAGATGGTGCCGCCGCCCGACCTCGAAATCGTTGAAGTCGTGCGCTGGCGTGATCTTCACCGCACCGGTCCCTTTTTCAGGATCGGAATATTCGTCCGCCACGATCGGAATGCGGCGGCCGACCAGTGGCAGCACGGCGTGGCGGCCGATCAGCGATTTGTAGCGCTCGTCGTCCGGGTGCACCGCGACGGCGGTGTCGCCGAGCATCGTTTCGGGGCGGGTGGTGGCAACGATAATGTATTCGTTTTCAGTACCTTCGAGCGGATACTTGATGTGCCATAGCGAGCCCTTCACCTCGACCTGCTGCACCTCCAGGTCGGAGATCGCGGTCAGCAGTTTCGGGTCCCAGTTAACGAGCCGCTTGTCCTTGTAGATCAGGTCCTGCCGGTAAAGCTCGACGAAGACCTTCAGCACGGCCTTGGAGAGCCCCTCGTCCATGGTGAAGCGCTCGCGCGACCAGTCGCACGAGGCGCCGAGGCGCTTGAGTTGGGTGGTGATGGTCCCGCCGGACTCGGCCTTCCAGGCCCAGACTTTTTCCAGAAATTTCTCGCGCCCGATGTCGCGGCGGCCCGGCCCCTGCCGCTCCATCATCTGCCGCTCGACCACCATCTGCGTCGCGATGCCGGCGTGGTCAGTGCCGGGCTGCCACAGCACGTCGCGCCCGCGCATGCGCTCGAACCGGCACAGGATGTCCTGCAGCGTGTTGTTGAGCGCGTGGCCCATGTGCAGCGAGCCGGTCACGTTCGGCGGCGGAATGACGATGGTGTAGGGCGCAGCCTTGCGCCGCTCCGGACGGCCGGCGCGAAATGCCTGCGCGGCCTCCCAGGTCTGGTAGATGCGGCCTTCCACCTCGGCGGGCTGGTAGGTCTTTTCAATTGCCATGCGGGGTGAATAGGCACTGGCGCGGCGGGAGGCAAGCGGACTTGCACCCTCCCAAACCCGAATGGGAAATGCCACTATCGGCCGGGCGAAAGGTGTTCTGCGTGACCGAAGGCTCTTCCGACATCGCCGATTTTCAGCTTGCGCTCGACGCGATGCGCGACGGCGTCGCGCTGTGGAGCAAGGACGGCCGTCTCATGGTCGCCAACGCGGCCGCGTCTACGCTGATGAACATCCCGCCGGGGATCATCCGGCCCGGCCTTGAGCGGCTCGAAATGATGACCTTTTTCGCCCGCCGCGGCGACTACGGCCCGAGCGACGATCCGGACGCATTGGCGCGCAAGCTGAGCGCGGGCTTTGGACAGGGCGACGTCAAATCGTTGACGCGCAAGCTGCCCGACGGCCGGTACATGCGCGCCGACGCGCGCCTGCTCGAAGATGGCCGCTCGCTCGTGACCTATTGCGAAGTGCCTGGACCCGCGGACATGAACGCGGCGCCGGCGATCAAAAGGAGAAACGCATGAACCGATTTCTCGCGACCGCCATCATGTTGACCGCATGCACGGGCGCAGCCCTCGCGCAGGAGCTTGCCCCCGGTCCGCCGGTCGCGATCCAGATGGTGACGCAGCTCTCCCCCACCATTCCGCAATACACCCGCGTCGATATCCCGATGCTGCGAGAGGAACTGCCGAAACGCTCGGGCGGGCGCATTTCGGTGACGCTGGCAAGCTGGCCGGAGCGCAATCTCAACGGCCCCGAGCTGCTGCGTGTGCTGCGCGCCGGGCAGATCGACCTTGGCGGCATCGCGCTGCCGACAGTCGCGGGCGACGCGCCCCTGCTCGACATCATCGATCTTGCGGGACTGCTCTCCTCGCACGAGATGGGCCGCAAGGTCGCCGAAGCCGTGATGCCCGAGCTGAACAAGGAGCTGGAGCGCTTCAACGTCCGCATCATCGCGACCTATCCCTTCCCCGCGCAGGTGTTCTTCTGCCGCGAGCCGATCACGTCGCTTGCAGACGTGAAGGGCCGGCGCGTGCGCACCCCCGGCGGCTCACAGAACGATTTCATTCAGGCGGTCGGCGGCCAGCCGGTCGCGATCGGCTTCCCGGAGGTCTATTCGGCGCTGGAGCGCGGCGTCGTCGATTGCGCCGTCACCGGCACCGCCACCGGAAATGGCGCGCGCTGGTACGAGGTCACGAAGCACATGTACGCGCTCCCGGTTCAGTGGGGCGTTGCCGCCTACGGCGTGAACTTGGCGTGGTGGAACAAGCTGGACCCAGCGGTGCGCGATTTCCTGCAAACAGTGATGCCCGACGTGCAGGAAAAGCAGTGGGCGCTCGGCCTTGAGCTGACCGAGGACGGAATCGCCTGCAATGCCGGCAAGGCGGAAGGCTGCAAGATCGGCCGCGTGGTCGACAACAAGCCGATGACCATCGCGCGGGCGACCGACGCCGACATGGCGACCTTGAAGAGTTCGCTCACCAGCGTCGTGCTGCCCGCGTGGGTGAAACGCTGCGGCGAGCGTTGCGGCGAGACCTACAATCGCCTCGTCGCGCCGATCACGGGCGTGCGATACGAGCCGAAGTGAGGGACGGTTGGTGGCGGCCGCGGGCTCCGTTCACCTCTCCCATACGGAGAGGTCGGATCGCGCAGCGATCCGGGTGAGGGGTTACGGACCATTGATAGGCCTGAGCCCCCTCACCCCTACCCTCTCCCCGATAAGGGCGTTTACGCCCGTCTTCGACGGGCTATGGGGGAGAGGGAGCCCACCGAGCGCATGGCCACTATGCTCGATCACTTGATCGCCGCGGCCTCGTTCTGCCGCCGTGCGGTCGCGCGTATCGGCACGCTGATGGGCTACGTCGCGGGCTGGGGCTTCATCCTCTGCGCCGCCTTCATCACCTTCGACGTGATTGCCCGGCGCTTCTTCGGCTTCTCGTCGCAGGCGACGACCGAGCTGACCGGCTACGCACTCGCCTTCGGTATCTCCTGGGCGCTCGCGCACGCGCTCACCACACGCGCGCACATCCGAATCGACGTGCTGATCAACCATCTGCCGGACCGGCTGCGTTATTCGATGCACCTGCTGAGCCTCGCGGCACTGGCGGTGTTCATGGGGTTCATCGCCAAGGGCGCCTACGATCTCGTCGATGAATCGATCCTGTTCGGCGCAACCGACATCAGCGTGCTGCGGACGCCGCTGTGGATCCCGCAAGGCCTGTGGGCCTTCGGCATCGCGGTGTTTCTGGTGCTGATCGTCCTGCTGCTCGTGGAAAACGTCCTCCTCGTGCTTGCGGGACGCGGCCGCGAAGCCGAAGCGCTCGTCCACGCGCGCACCTACGAGGAGGAAGCAGCCGAAGCGCTCGAGGCGGTCCGCGCGGCCACGAAGGACGGCGCATGATCGCCATCCTGTTCCTGCTGGTGCTGGTCGGCCTGACCGTCGTCCTCAGCCTGATGGGCGCCGGTCCCGGCAATGTGCTGATCTGGCAAAGCCTGCTGCTGGTCGGTTTGTTCTGCCTGTTCTTCGGCGCAGGCATCTATGTGGCGGCGGCGCTCGGCGTACTCGGGCTGATCGTCGGGTTCGCCTTCTCCGACCGGCCGTTCTGGAGCTTCCTCGGCCAGACCGTGTGGACGCCATCGTCGAGCTTCGTGCTGGTGGCGGTGCCGCTGTTCCTGCTGATGGGCGAGGTGCTGCTGCGCGCGGGCCTCTCCGAACGGCTCTACCGCGCGCTCAATGTCTGGCTCGACCGCCTGCCCGGCGGATTGCTGCACACCAATATCGCGGCCTGCGGCGTGTTCTCGGCAATCTCCGGCTCGTCGGTCGCGACCGCCGCCACCATGGGCTCGGTCGCGCTCCCCTTCTTCCACGGCACGCGCTACGACAACAAGATGGTGCTCGGCTCGCTCGCGGCCGGCGGCGCGCTCGGCAACCTCATCCCGCCCGGCATCACCTTCATCATCTATGCGCTGATCACCGAGACTTCGGTGAGTGCGCTCTATCTCGCGGCGGTCGGCCCGAGTATTCTCGTAGTCACGCTGTTCATCCTGGTGATCCTGTTCAAGGCGCGCAGCGCAGCGCCGGTCGACCGGACCAAGCCCAAAATCCCGCTGCGCGAGAAACTCAAGACCGTCGTCGACCTCACGCCGACCGCGATCCTGATCCTCGTCGTGCTTGGCACCATCTACGGCGGCCTCGCGACCGCGACGGAGTCGGCGGCGCTGGGCGTCATCGGCGCGATGATCTTCGCGGCCATCGAGGGCAAGCTCACCTTCCGCATGCTGAACGCATCCGCGGAGGCGACCGCGCGCACCACCGCAATGATCGGCGCCATTCTGTTTGGCGCCTATGTGCTCAACTTCATCTTCGTCGGCCTCGGCGTGCCGCAGCAGCTTGCCGCACTGGTGAGCGCGATGCCGCTGCCGCCATGGGGCGTGATGCTGCTGATCATCGGGTTTTATCTCGCGCTCGGCACCTTCATGGAAGGCTTCTCCATGGTGGTGACGACGATCCCGGTCGTGTTCCCGGTGGTGCTCGCGCTCGGCTACGACCCTGTTTGGTTCGGAGTTATTGTCACCATGCTGGTCGAGATCGCGCTGATTTCGCCGCCGGACGGCACCGTGCTCTACGTGCTGCAGGGGATGCGCAAGGATGCCGGCCCGATCACCGACATTTTCACCGGCGTGATGCCGTTTATGTTCGTCTATATTCTGGCGATCCTGATCTTGATGTGGTTCCCGCAGGTGGCGCTGTGGCTGCCGAAGGCGGTGAATTGAGCGCTCCGGCAGTGTAAGTTGGCGACTCCTAAGATTTGCGAGAGCCCGAATGCTGGCGAAAACCGAAAACCTCGCGACGGTCGTGGAGAATTGGCTGGCGCAGTTCGAAGCGGCGCTGGCGCAAGCCGACGACGCCGCGCTCAAGGCGCTGTTTCACGCCGAGAGCTATTGGCGCGATGCGCTGGCGCTGACCTGGGACCTTGTGACGTTCAGCGGTGCGGACGTCATTGCGGCCGAATTGACCGCGCGTGCCCGCCACGCGGCTCCCACCGGCTTCAAGATCGATCCGCGCCGCATGGCGCCGCGCCATGTCACCCGCGCCGGCACCAACGCCATCGAGGCGATGTTTCGGTTCGAGACCGCCGCGGGCCGCGGCAACGGCGTTGTCCGCCTCATCCCCGCGGCCGGCGAGGGCGCGCCAAAAGCCTGGACGCTGTTCACCGGGCTCGACGAGATCAAGGGCCACGAGGAGCGGATCGGCAAAGCGCGGCCGACCGGACAGTCCTATTCGCGCGACTTCCGCGGCCCCAACTGGCTCGACCTGCGCAAGGCAGCCGCCGCGTACACCGACCGCGACCCGGCGGTTCTGGTCGTCGGCGGCGGGCAAGCCGGGCTCTCGATCGCGGCGCGGCTCACCCAATTGGGGATCGACACCCTGATCGTCGACCGCGAGCCGCGCGTCGGCGACAACTGGCGCAAGCGCTATCACGCGCTGACCCTGCACAATCAGGTGCACGTCAATCACCTGCCCTACATGCCGTTTCCGCCCAACTGGCCGACCTACATTCCGAAGGACAAGCTTGCGGGCTGGTTTGCGGCCTATGTGGAGGCGATGGAGCTCAACTACTGGACCGGCACCGAATTCGAGCGCGGCAGCTACGACGAGAAGAACGCGCGCTGGTCCGTCATGCTCAAGCGCGACAGCACACCGCGCACCTTGCACCCGCGCCACGTCGTGATGGCGACCGGCGTCAGCGGCATCCCGAGCATTCCGGATATCCCGACGCTGAGAACTTTCGCCGGCACGGTGCTGCATTCCAGCCAATACGAGGACGGCGAAGCGTGGCGGGCCAAGCACGCGCTGGTCATCGGCACCGGCAACAGCGGCCATGACATCGCGCAGGATCTGCATGCGAGCGGCGCCCAGGTCACGCTGGTGCAGCGCAGCCCGACTTTGATCACCAACATCGAGCCGAGCGCGCAGCTTGCCTACGCGCTCTACGACGAAGGGCCGCTGGAGGACTGCGACCTGCTCGCGACCGCGATGCCGTTTCGGCTCGCGCGGAAAAGCCACATCAGCCTCACCGAACAGAGCAAGCAACTCGACAAGGACATCCTCGATCGCCTGACGCGTATCGGCTTCAAGCTCGATTACGGCGACGACGGCTCGGGCTGGCAGTTCAAATACCTCACCCGCGGCGGCGGCTATTACTTCAATGTCGGCTGCTCCGATCTGGTGGCGACAGGCGAGATCGCGCTGGCGCAATTCTCCGATATTACAGAATTCGTCCCGCAAGGCGCGCGCATGCAAAACGGCGAGACGCTCGCCGCCGACCTGGTCGTGCTCGCCACCGGCTACAAAGGCCAGGAGCACCTGGTGCGCAAGCTGTTCGGCGATGCGGTCGCAGCGCGGGTCGGCCCGATCTGGGGATTTGGACCGGGCGACGAGTTGCGCAACATGTTCGTGGCGACCCCGCAGCCGGGCCTGTGGTTCATCGCCGGCAGCCTTGCGCAGTGCCGCATCTATTCGAAATATCTCGGCCTGCAGATCAAGGCGAGTGTGATTGGAATGCGAGCCCTGCCATGACCAAACCGGTTGTCGGCGTGATCGGCAACGCCCACCGCGTGGAGAACCGCTTCTCCACGCAGATGGTCGGCGAGCGGAACCTGCGCGCGATCGCCGACGTGACCGGCGCGTTGCCGCTGATGTTCGCCGGCACGCCCGAGATCACCGACATCGACACACTGCTCGAAACGGTCGACGGCATTTTGCTCACCGGCGCGCGCGCCAACGTGCACCCGGCGCGCTTCGGCCTGGAAGCCGATCCACGCCACGAGCCCTACGACAACGACCGCGACGCGCTCGCGCTCAGTCTCGTGCAAACCTGCGTCGAGCGCGGCGTGCCGCTGTTCGGCATCTGCCGCGGCTTTCAGGAGATGAGCGTCGCGTTCGGCTGCTCGCTGCATCCGGAAATCCGCGAACTGCCCGGCCGCATGAATCACCGCATGCCGCGCCTCGCGAACGGCGAAATCCATCCCGACCCGCTGGTCATCTTCGCGGACCGCCACGAGGTCGCGCTCACGCCGGACGGCGCGTTCGCGAAAATCCTCGGGAGCGAGACCGTCCGGGTGAACTCGCTGCACGGCCAGGGCATCGACCGCCCCGGCGAGCGCATTATCGTCGAGGGCGTGGCTGAGGACGGCACCATCGAGGCCATTCGCATCGCCGATGCGGTCGGCTTCGCGCTCGGCGTCCAGTGGCACGCCGAATACGACCCGCAGAAAAACCCGGTGAACCGGAAGCTGTTCGAAGCGTTTGGGAAGGCGCTGGTGGACCACAGGCGTGGAAGCTAGCGATGACCACTCCCCTCGCCCCGCCCAATTCACCGCCCGCGCGCTACGAGCTCAACGTCGACGGCCACATCGCCTTTGCGAATTACCGCAATGTCGACGGTGTCATCACCATCACGCACACCGAAGTGCCGTCCGCCTTGCGCGAGCGCGGCGTCGGCTCGCGTCTGGTGCTGGAGATGCTCGGGGACATCCGTGCGCAGAACCTGAAGGTGCGCCCGCTCTGCTCGTTCGCGCGCTTCGTGGTGGCGCAGCATCCGGAATTTGGGGATTTGGTGGCGTGAGCGAGACCCTGCGTCGGGTACAGGCACTTGTTCTGAGCGGCGATGTCCTCATATCCGACCACGGCTATGACGAACTCGACGACGATGGTATTCTTGCCGAAGACGCCTTGCGCGGGATTACTACCGCCGAATTGGTGGAGGATTACCCGGATAGGGCTCGCGGGCCGAGCGTGCTGGCGTTGCAGTTCGACGCGGCAGGACAGGCCGTCCACGTCGTGTGGGCAATACCTGCCGGCGAACGTCGCCCGGCGGTCTTGGTGACCGCCTATCGACCGGACCCCGCCTTATGGGACAGCGACTTGAAGCGGCGGAGAAAGACATGACCAGGAGATCCAACAAGCTGGTGCGCGAGGGCAAGTATGCCGCCGAAGTGCCCGTCGCTCTCATCGAGGACGAGACGGCATGGTCGCCCTATCTGTCGCTCGACGACGCCCGCAAGCTTGATGCCGTCCGCATCGCCCTGCGTGCGGGTGATCTCGCCGCCGCGTCAAAATACGGGCGCGTGTTCGAGTTGACGCCCGTCGCGGCGAAGTAATCGAGCACGGCGCATTACGCTCAAGGAGGTGTCCATGTCCGCGCAGGCCCGCAAGGTCGTCCATTCCGACATCAAGCCCGAAAACCCGACGCACCTCGCCTCGCACTATCTCGACGTTCCGAACATGCCGTGGGAGCCGACCAAGTTTCCCGGCATCGAGATCAAGCTGCTCTATTCGGACGACAGCGGCATCACCACGGCGCTGTTCAAGCTTGCGCCTGGCGCGGTCGTGCCGCTGCACGAGCACACCGCGCTGGAGCAGACTTACGTGCTCGAAGGCACGCTGGAGGATCACGAGGGCGTCTGCGGGCCGGGCCAGTTCTGCTGGCGGCCGGGCGGCAACCAGCACGAGGCGGTCTCGCCGAACGGCGCGGTCATCCTGGGGTTTTTCCTGAAGCCGAACCGGTTTGCCTATGGGGAGAAGTTTTTTACGGAGAAGCAAACGTAGGGCGGGCAAAGGCGCGCGGCGCGCGCCGTGCCCCCGCGTCTATTCGGCTTCGGACATACCGCGTAGGCTTCGCCTCGCTCAGCCCATCCTACCGCGCAGATTGTGGGGTAGCGGTTTCCGCGAAGATACGGGGCAAGGCCGCCACGGGGCGGATAGTTTTTCTATTGCGCGCCCCTGCGAGGGCACTTGTCAGTGGACACTAATATTGCCTCCTTTATATCTATAACGCAGTTTTCAAATATCGTGGTAAAAAATGCTGGCCTTTTCGTCAAAAATTTCTCTATCCACTTACCAGATTTCTGAGTGGCGGAGAACCGTTTTACATTCTCGACCATGGCATCGTTATACGAAGTTGCCTGCGATCTCCATGCGTCGACCGAAGCCGCAATGAGTGCATAATTACGCACTTCAGATCTATAGTGACTATCGAGAAGCCGAGCGACTACGAAATCATATACCCTACGCTTAAACATTACATCTCTATAGTGAATAGACACATATGGCGCAATTGACACACTTCGAAGAGCATCAAAATCGTCCTTTACCAGATGATCAGATATTTGCGTAGCTAACACCTCCTCCGCGAGCCCAGGGATGACTTGTTCTTCCTTTTGCATAAAACTCTGAATATCAGCTCTAATCTGACGGCGGCGTCTATCGTTGAAAACGAAGATCAATGAAATGACTGCTGCAAGTAAAATAAATGTCGGCATCCCAACAAGCGTAAGCTTAGTAAGCCAATAAATAGATGTATCTGTTAAGCTCAGTTTGACCGCCATGTTTCATCCAGGAAGAGTTTGGGCAAAGGTACTTGCCTGACGAATCTCATCTGAACAAAAGCTATAGATAGCGACATAGGAAAAGCCAAGAGTGGAAAGCGTCAAACAAAAATTTCCATACAAAACATCATCAATTACCGATACGTGAAAGTATTTGTGAGTAGTTTCGATATAGCCAATCAAATTGAATATGGCGCAAACAGCGACACCGAATAATGCAAAAAAGGTCGACCTACTCAACGTAGTCCATCCGGCCAGCTTGGCATCCGAGAAATAAGTGTTCGTGAAAGTTGATATCGCTACTACAACACCTGCAAACGTCAAATCGGTGATGCACCCCTCGTACATCGTCACGAAATCTCGAAGGATTAGCTTGCCACTTACGATACGCCAGACACTATTTATCGCGAACGGCAGGACTGCGATTGTTGATGAGATGAGAAACGTTGACGTCCGGGAGAAGCGATGATCGACCTCATCGATGTCCGGAAATTGAAATCGTGAAATCGCACCAAGCATTGCACTGTCCCGCGGCGAAAGGCGAATGCAATCTTATGGCGAAGTATCGATGGCTGCAAGCCACATTCTCGACCTGTCGATCGGCGCCGCTTGCCCACCAAAGGAGAGATTTCAAGTTCACCCAAGCCCGCGAAAAAAAAGTTATCCCCGCCTCCAAAACCTCCCTTATCCTTCTCGGCACCCTGCTCGCTGAGGGGCGTCATCTAGAGGCGTCTTGGTGGTGGAGCAGGCCGGAGGCGGGACCGGAGAACTGGTCCTTGAATCCGGCAGCCGGCGCCCGGCAATTCCGGGCCTCGTGCTGGAGCGGCGCCTGCGCGCTGGGGCTCGTCACCCCGGCACCCGGGCGGCGTCGGGGCTCCGCCCGGAGGTACTATGGCCT
>JAXDOA010000193.1:0-4775 GCA_034669125.1 Hyphomicrobiales bacterium | reverse complement strand
TCGCCTGCACCTCGACGGCGCGCTGCGGGTCGGAGAGCCAGTATTCGGCGACATGCCCGAGCGTCTTGACCACGTCGGCGATCTCGTCGGCGGGCTCGACCTTGACCGTGCCGTCCTCGCGCGGCTTGAGATACGCGGAGAGCGCCTTGCCGCCTTCCTCGACCATCCGCGCGACGTTCTTGGAGAAACGCTCGATGTCGACCGCGCCCGCCGGTGGCGGTGCGACAGGCGTTTCGGCCCGTGTGACGGTCTGGTCGGCCATGCGCTTCGTGCCCGGGCGCTCGCGTTTCTGGAGGACTTTGGTCCTTGGTTTTGTCATATTAGCGGCATAAACCTCTTTGAAGCCATCCTGACACATAGTCTTCTTGTTGTGCATTGCGGTGAACTTGCCGGCTCATGGTTTCAAACGCGCGACGTCACTCTCCGGGTCCGGCGCTGTTGGCGCTGGCGTTCGCGCTCGCGATTTCAGCGTGCTCCTCGGCGTTCGATATCCTGCCGGAAAAAGCGGGCGGGCTGCCCGCAAGCGCGCCGGAACGGCCGGCGGAGCGGCCGGCGTTCCCCAATGTCTATGAAGTGCGTCCGACCCGTGAGGCGAAGCCCCTGAACGACGAGGAGCAGAAAAAGCTCGAATCCGAGCTCGCCACCCTGCGCGAGCAGCAGAAACAACTGGCCAACCCGCCACCTCCTACGCCGCCGCCCGCCAAGAAAGCCGCGGCATCCGCCAAGAAAGCTGCGGCACCCCCCAAGAAGCCCCTGGCGAAGGCGGCAGAACCTGCGAAGAAGAAGCAAAACGATCCCGTGGTCCCAGAGCAAAAAGGGCCGGTCGCGCCCCCGAAAATGGTCAACTGAGCGCTCACCCCTCGCATCCCGCCAATCCCGTGATAAAAGGCGCGCGCTGCGCCGCAACCGAATGGGCCGAGGAGCCCGGAGATCATGGAAGAGTTCCACCGCATCCGCCGTCTGCCGCCCTATGTGTTCGAGCAGGTGAACAAGGCGAAGCTCGCGGCGCGCAATGCGGGCGCGGACATCATCGATCTCGGCATGGGAAATCCCGACCTGCCGGCGCCGGCCCATGTGCTCGACAAGCTGCGGGAAGTCGCCGGCAAGCCGCGCACCGACCGTTATTCGTCGTCGCGCGGTATTCCGGGCCTGCGCAAGGCACAGGCGAGCTATTACGGGCGCCGCTTCGGCGTGAAGCTCAATCCCGACACGCAGGTCGTGGCGACGCTCGGCTCCAAGGAAGGCTTCGCCAATGTCGCGCAGGCGATCTCGGCGCCCGGCGATATCGTGCTGTGCCCGAACCCGAGCTACCCGATCCACGCCTTCGGCTTCCTGATGGCGGGCGGCGTCATCCGCTCGGTGCCGGCGGAAGCCAACGAAGAGTATTTCCACGCGCTCGAACGCGCCGTGATCCACTCGATCCCGAAGCCCCTCGCGGTCGTGGTTTGCTATCCGTCCAATCCGACGGCCCACGTCGCGACCCTGGATTTCTACCGGGACCTCGTCGCCTTCGCGAAGAAGCACGGGCTGTTCATCCTCTCCGATCTCGCCTACGCGGAGGTCTATTTCGACGACAAGAATCCCCCGCCGTCGGTGCTTGAAGTCAACGGCGCGATGGATGTGACGGTCGAGTTCACCTCGATGTCGAAGACGTTCTCGATGCCCGGCTGGCGCATGGGATTCGCGGTCGGCAACGACCGCATCATCGCGGCGCTCGCGCGCGTGAAGTCGTACCTCGACTACGGGGCGTTCACGCCCATTCAAGCGGCGGCGACCGCCGCGCTCAACGGGCCGGAGGACTGCATCACCGAGATGCGCGCGACCTACAAGAAGCGCCGCGACGCCTTGGTGGATTCGTTCGGCCGCGCCGGCTGGCCGATCCCGGCGCCCGCGGCCTCGATGTTTGCCTGGGCCCCGGTGCCTGAGCCGTTCCGCGAGATGGGCAGTCTGGAATTCTCAAAACTGCTGGTCGAGAAGGCCGAGGTCGCGGTATCGCCCGGCGTTGCCTTCGGCGAACATGGCGAGGGGTTCATCCGCATCGCGCTGGTCGAGAACGAACAGCGCATCCGCCAGGCCGCGCGCAATGTCCGTAAATTTCTTGATACCGGGATCAAGAATCTCCACAACGTCGTTCCTCTCGCGACGCGGCGTTGAGCCGCGGCGCACGCATTCGGGAATCCATGGCCACGCCGCTGAAAGTGGGGCTTGCCGGTCTCGGCACGGTCGGTGGGTCGGTCGTGCGCCTGATCGGAGAGCAACGCGCCGCGCTGACGTTGCGCTGCGGGCGCCCAATCGAGATCGTCGCGGTCACGGCGCGCAGCAGAGCCAAGAACCGCGGCATTGACCTCAAGAGAATCCGCTGGGTGAAGGACCCGATCGCGCTCGCGCGCGATCCCGGCATCGACGTGTTTGTCGAATTGATCGGCGGTGCGGGCGATCCGGCCAAGCGTGCCGTCGAAACCGCGCTCGCGGCCGGCAAATCGGTGGTGACCGCCAACAAGGCGCTGCTCGCAGCGCATGGGGTGAAGCTCGCGGCGCTCGCCGAGCGCAATCACGTTGCGCTCAACTTCGAGGCGGCGGTCGCCGGCGGTATCCCGATCGTCAAGACGCTGCGCGAGGGGCTCGTCGGTAACAAGCTCGCGCGCATCTACGGCATCCTGAATGGGACCTGCAATTACATCCTGACCCGCATGGAGCAGGAGGGTCTGTCGTTTGCGGATTGCCTGAAGGACGCGCAGCGGCTCGGCTATGCGGAAGCCGACCCGGCCTTCGATATCGAGGGCCATGACACCGCGCAGAAGCTCTCGATCCTTGCGAGCTTGGCGTTCGGCATCAAGGTCGATCCGTCCGCCGTCTATGTGGAGGGCATTTCCTCGATCGCGCCCGAAGACCTGAGTTGGGCGGATGAGCTTGGCTACCGCGTGAAGCTGCTCGGCGTCGCAGTCGATACCGGCAAGGGCATCGAGCAGCGCGTGCATCCGACGATGGTCCCGAAGGACACCGCCATCGCGCAGGTGATGGGCGTGACCAACGCCGTGACGGTCGATGCCCACGCCGTGCAGGCGATCACGCTGGTCGGCCCCGGCGCCGGCGGCATGGCGACCGCCTCGGCGGTGGTGGCGGACATCGGCGACATTGCGCGCGGGGTGCGCACGCCGCCATTCGGCCGCGCGACCGACCGGCTGACGACCAGCCGCAAGGCGCCGATGCAACGCCACGAAGGCGGCTACTACATCCGCCTGCTCGCGCGGGACCGGCCGGGATCTGCGGCGACTATCGCGCGGCGGCTCGCCCAGCAGGGGATTTCGCTTGAATCCATCGTGCAGCGTCATGCGGGAACAAAGGGCGGGAGCAATCCCGGCAAAGCGGCGCCGGTGCCGGTCATTCTGATTACGTATGCGACAACTGAGGATGCCGTGCGCAGGGCCCTTGCGGCGGTGCGCCGCGACAGGGTGATATCGGGATCGCCGCAGGTTATTCGGATTGAGAAGAATTGAGATGGCTGAGTAGCCGTCCGAGGGGGAGAGGATATGTCGACAATCACGGTTCAAGCCCACCAGATGCTCGAGCGCATCCTCTCGCTCGAGATCGTGCGTGTGACCGAACGCGCCGCGGTGTCGGCGGCGCGCTTACGCGGTCGCGGCAACGAGAAGGCTGCCGATCAGGCCGCGGTCGACGCCATGCGGCGCGAGCTCAATAAGCTGCCGATCCACGGCACCGTCGTGATCGGCGAGGGCGAGCGCGACGAGGCCCCGATGCTGTTCATCGGCGAGGAGGTCGGGCGCAAGACCGGGCCGAAGGTCGATATCGCGGTCGATCCCCTCGAGGGCACCACGCTGTGCGCCAAGAACATGCCGGGCGCGATCGCCACCATGGCGATGGCGGAAGGCGGCACGCTGCTCAACGCGCCCGACGTCTACATGGAAAAGATCGCGATCGGCCCGGGCTACGCCAAGGGCGTGGTCGATCTCGACGCGCCCGCCGAACAGAACATCCGCAACCTTGCCAAGGCGAAGGGCGTGACCCCGGCCGAGATCACCGCGCTGATCATGGACCGGCCGCGCCACGCCGACCTGATCGCCGCGGTGCGCAAGACCGGCGCCTCGGTCGCGCTCATCACCGACGGCGATGTCGCCGGCGTCATCCACACCACCGATCCCGACGAGACCGGCATCGACATCTACATCGGCGTCGGCGGCGCGCCGGAAGGCGTGCTTGCGGCCTCGGCGCTGCGCTGCATCGGCGGGCAGATGCAGTGCCGCCTTGTGCTCGACACGGAAGAAAAGCGCGAACGCTCGCTCAAGATGGGCATCAAGGACCCGAAGAAGAAATACGAGATCGAGGACATGGTGCGCGGCGACTGCCTGTTCGCGGCGACCGGCGTGACCGACGGCTCGATGCTGCGGGGCGTGAAATTCCGCGGCGACGTGATCCAGACCGAGACCGTGGTGATGCGCTCGGTCACCGGCACGGTGCGCTGGATCAGGGCGGAACACCGGCAGCTCGACAAGTTCCATCTGGATTGAGGGCCGGCGGTGACCGCGCGCATCGAAATCCGGCCGGTTGGAAAAGACGAGCGCCCCGCCTGGGAGCCGCTGTGGAGAGGTTATCTGACCTTCTACAAGGCGACGCTCCCTTCTGAGCAAAACGACCTCACATGGCAGCGGCTGCATGACCCGGCGGAGCCGATGCACCTGCTCGGCGCCTATGTGGATGGCAAGCTCGAAGGGATCGTGCATTACCTGTTTCACCGGTCGACCTGGACGGTCGGGAAT
>JAXDOA010000192.1:0-4360 GCA_034669125.1 Hyphomicrobiales bacterium | reverse complement strand
GCTGAAGCAGAAGGTCGGCACGCGCCAGCCGGTGATTATCGATGAGGTCGGGCCGACGGTTGCGAAAGGCCGCAGCAAAGGCGACGCGCCCGAGATCGATGGCGCGGTCTATGTGGCGAGCCGCCGCCCCTTACGCGTCGGCGAAATCGCCACGGTGAAGATCGAGCGCGCGGACGCATACGATCTGTACGGCAGTGCCGTCGGCTTCTGATTAGTCGAGTTTTTCCGGCTCGAACCGCTCGATGAACCCGATCAGTGCCGCGATCGCGAGGCCGAGGTCGCGCGGGCTCGCGTATTCCATCGGGTTGTGGCTGATGCCGCCGCGGCAGCGCACGAACAGCATGCCGACCGGGCAGAGCTTCGCCATCGCCTGACCGTCATGGCCTGCGCCCGAGCCGAGCCGCAGCGGTTCGGCGCCAAGCGCGCGGATTGCGTCGGCAAGCTGGTGCTGGATGTATGGATGGCAGGGCGTGGTCGTAACCTCGCGCGTCGACGTGATGGTCAGGCCGAGATGGCGGCGGTCCGCGATGGCGCGCATGCCGGATTTCAGCGCGTCGGCGAGTTTTGCGCGCGCGGCTTCGGAGCCGGAGCGGATATCGAAAATGACCACGACGTTGGCCGGGATCACATTCGTGGCGCCGGGCGAGACCGCGATCCGGCCGACGGTCGCGACCACCTCGCCCCTGGTTTCGCGCGCCAGCGTTTCACCGAGCAGCATTGCTTCGGCGGCGCCGGCGAGCGCGTCGCGCCGCAGCATCATCGGCACGGTACCGGCATGGCCGGCCTCGCCGAGGAATTCCACGTTCAGGTAAGTCTGCCCGATGATCGCCGTGACGACGCCGAGCGGCTGGTTGCGCGTTTCCAGCACCGGGCCCTGCTCGATGTGGACTTCCACATAGGCGGCCGCCTCATCGCGGGTATAGGCGGCGGCGGGGATGTCGGCCGGGGATTTGCCGTAGGCCGCAATCGCGTCGCCGAGCGTGACGCCGCTACGGTCCGCGAGCGCGAGCATCTCGGACCTGAAGATGCCGGCACAAGCGGAGGACGACGTGAGCGTCGCCGGAAAACGCGAGCCCTCCTCGTCGCCGAACGCCAGCACGTCGATGCCGCAGGGCAGCTGCTTCCCGCGAAAATGCTCGGCGGCAAGAATGCCGGCGATCACGCCGAACGGTCCGTCATATTTTCCCGCATCGATCACGGTGTCGATGTGCGAGCCGATCAGCAGCCGCCTGCCCTGCCCCAGTCGTCCGCGCAGGGTGCCGAGCGCGTCCTCCGAAACGACGAGTCCAGCCTCGCGCATCCACGCGGCGACCCGGTCGGCGGCACGGCGGTGCTCGGGCGTGAGAAACAGGCGGACGAGGCGATCCGGCTCGGCGGACATCGAGCCGAGCGTGTTGACCATCGCCTCGGCGCGCGCGCCGAGAGCATCGATCTCATGTGGGGAAAAACCGGACGACATCGCGGCTGCTTATCACGGCCGCTCCGGAACCTGCCAGCGGTCAGCCGGGTGTCAGGCCTGAGCTTCGCAGCTTCTTGGCTTCCTCGAAGCCGTGCATCCCGGCGTGCCACTGCAACGCAATGACCGCGCCCTTGACCGGCTGGATCAGCGCCAGCGAGAGCGCGAGGGTCAGCGGCAGGAATATCGCGGCATGGATCCAGTAGGCCGGCTCGTAGGTCATCTCGACATGCAGGACCAGCGGCACCACGAGATGGCCGACGATCACGATCACCAGATAGGCCGGGAAGTCGTCGGCGCGCTGGTGATGAAGTTCCTCGCCGCACACCTCGCACTGGTCCGCGACTTTCAGGAAGGCACGAAACAGCCGCCCCTTCCCGCAGTGCGGGCAGCGGCCGGTCAGGCCGCGCCAGAGGGCGGTCTTGAGTGCGACGGGGCCGTCGCCGGGCTGAGGTTTTGGCGCATAGTTGAGGAAATTCATGCGGCTTAGATAGGGTGTCCGCCCAAAACTCTCAATGAGCGAAAACTGCATGCTGGTCCTGCGCGGACGCCAGCAGTCAGCGCTGCGCCGCGATCCACTGGCCGATCTTCTGGCGCTCCTCCTCGGTCATGCCGGTCTGGTTGCCGAGCGGCATCGCCTTGTTCTGCACCGTCTGGGTCAGGATCAGGGCCGCGTGCTTTTTCAGTTGATCCACCGACTCCAGCACCACGTTCTTCGGCGGCTCCTTGAAGCTTTCATGCGTCGGCTTGGCGGCATGGCACATCGCGCAATGCTTCACGACGATCGCCAGCACCTCCATGTCGGAGACCGTGCCGGCCGTGACCGTCGGCGCGCGCGGCGCCGTCACCCAGATCGCACAGATCAGCGCGAAGGCCGCGACCGGCGCCGCCCAGCCGAACGCGTTCCAGTCGTCGCCCGCATCGACGCGGTTGATGTAGTGGCGGATCAGCGCGCCCGCGATGATGATGAGTGCGACCACCATCCACGACTGCGGATGCGCCGAGAGAAACGGGTAGTGCGGCGATACCATCATCACCAGCACCGGCAGCGTGAGATAATTGTTGTGGGTCGAGCGCTGCTTGCCGATCGCCCCATAGCGCGCATCCGGCACTTCGCCGGCGATCAATTGGGCCACCATCTTGCGCTGGTTCGGGATGATGACCATGAATACGTTGAACGCCATGATGGTGCCGACGAAGGCACCGACGTGCAGGAACGCGCCGCGCGCCGAATAGACCTTGGTGTAGAGCACCGAGGCGATCAGGATCAGCGCGAACACGCAAATGCCGAGCAGCACCGTGTTCTTGCCGACGGGAGAGCGGCATAGTGCCTCGTAGATCACCCAACCGGCCAGCAGCGACGCGACCGAGATGGCGATCGCCTCCCATGGCTCGAGCGGCATCACCGAAGCATCGATCAGGTAGGACTTGGCGTGCAGGTAATACTGCACGATGAGCAGGCCGAAGCCGGTGAGGAACGTGAGATATGCGTCCCACTTGAACCAGTGCAGGTGCGCCGGCATCTGCGGCGGCGCGACCGTGAACTTCTCGACGTGATAGAAGCCGCCGCCATGCACCTGCCACTGGGTGCCGGCGACGCCCGCGCTCTTGCGCTCCTTGGTGTCGAGCCCGTAGTCGAGCGCCATGAAGTAGAACGACGTGCCGATCCAGCCGATGCCCACGATCATGTGGGCCCAGCGCAGCAACAGGTTCAGCCATTCGCCGAGGAAGACGTCCATATCGCTTTCTTTCACCTCCCCCTGAAAGGGGGAGGTCAACACGCGCTGCGTGGCGGGTGGGGGTCTATGAGGTTGACCCCTCCCCGGTTCGCTTCGCGATCCGACCCTCCCCTTTCAGGGGAGGGTTGGCGCGCGTGCCTCACTTCGCAGGCGGCTTCTCGTCGATGCCCTTGATGTAGAAGTTCATGCTCAGGATCTGGCCGTCGTCGAGATGCGTGCCGGCCTTGCATTCGACAGTCTTGCCGTCCTGATCGACGACCGGACACTTGAACGGATGCAGCTTGCCGCCGGAGATCGCGGCCTCCGTGTCCATCGCAAGCTTTTTCACGTCGTCGGGCATGTTGGTGTAGGGCGCCATCTGCACGATCTTGGAGTTAAGCCCGCCCCACACGTCGCCGGTCGCCCATTTGCCGTCCAGGGCGAGCTTGATGCGATCGGTGTAATAGGGTGTCCAATTGTTGACGATGGCGGTGAGCTGGGCTTTGGGACCAAACTTGATCTGGTCGGAGTCCTGACCGAACGAATAGATGCCGCGTTCGTTGGCAAATTGGGTCGCAGCCGCAGAATCCGTGTGTTGCGTGAGGACGTCCGCGCCCTGATCTGCGAGCGCACGCGCCGCGGCGGCCTCCTTGCCGGGGTCGTACCAGGTGTTCACCCAGATGATCTTCACCTTCATGTCGGGGCGTACGGATTGCGCGCCAAGCATCATGGCGTTGATGCCGGAGACGACTTCGGGGATCGGGAACGAGCCGATGTAGCCGATCGTGCCGGTCTTCGACATCTTGGCGGCGATGACGCCCTGGATGTAGCGGCCCTCGTAGAAACGGCCCGAATACGTCGCGAGGTTCTTGTCGCGCTTGTAGCCGGTGGCGTGCTCGAACATCACGTTCGGGTATTTCTTGGCGACCTTCGCGGTCGCGTCCATGAAACCGAACGAGGTCGTGTAGATCAGCTTGTTGCCGGCGCGCACGAGCTGCTCGATCGAGCGTTCCGCATCCGGACCTTCGTTGACGTTTTCGAGGTAGGTCGTGTCGATCTTGCCCTTGTAGGCTTCTTCGATCGCCTTGCGTCCGACCTCGTGCTGGTACGACCAGCCCATGTCGCCGATCGGGCCAACATAGATGAATCCGACTTTCAGTTTCTCCTGCGCGGTCGCGCCGATCAC
>JAXDOA010000191.1:0-5871 GCA_034669125.1 Hyphomicrobiales bacterium | reverse complement strand
GCGAGCGAAGCGAGCCTCGAAGGATGGCCGCAGGCTCGGAGTAAACGCCCTCGCCCTTCGAGGCTCGCCGCAAGCGCGGCTCGCACCTCAGGGTGAGGGCTGAACTCTATGCCATGCACCTCTCGGAGCGTCCATCCGCATTGAAATGCGCCCCCGTGTCGCCTATCACCAGCCACAATGAACGCCCCTTCCCCAGCGCTCGCGCCTGCGCGCCCTACCGTTGCGCCATGCCCGGCGCCGGAACTGAGCGTCGTGGTTCCGACCTTCAAGGAACGCGACAATGTTCCGCTGCTGGTCGACAAGCTCGCGCGCACGCTTGAGGGCATCGACTGGGAAGTGGTGTTCGTCGACGACAATTCGCCCGACCGCACCGCGGCGGTCGCGCGCAAGATCGGCGAGACCGATGCCCGCGTGCGCTGCGTGCGCCGCATCGGCCGGCGCGGGCTTTCCGGTGCCTGCATCGAGGGAATGCTGAGCTCGCAGGCGCGCTACGTTGCCGTGATGGACGCGGACCTGCAACACGACGAGACATTGCTCACCGCGATGCTGGAACGGCTGCGCGGCGGCATCGATCTCGCGGTCGCGAGCCGTTACGTCGATGGCGGGTCCGCTGCGGGGCTTTCCAGTGCAAGCCGCGAGCAGGTGAGCAAGCTTTCGACCGGAATCGCCCGCCGCCTGCTCGGCGTGACATTGAGCGATCCGATGAGCGGCTTCTTCATGATGCGGCGCGACCGCTTTGAGGAGCTTGCGCCGCAGCTTTCCTCGCAGGGCTTCAAGATCCTGCTCGACATCGTGGCGAGCGCGCGCGGCGCGTTGCGCATCGCCGAACTGCCGTTCGTGTTCGCCGAGCGCCAGCATGGCGAAAGCAAGCTCGACACCCGCGTCGCGCTCGATTTCGCCGCGCTGGTGCTCGCCAAGTTCACCCGCGACACGGTGTCGTTCCGCTTCCTGCTGTTCTGCCTGGTCGGCCTCACCGGCATCGCGATCCACATGGCGGTGCTGCTGTTCACGGCCGGCCTCGGCATGCGGTTCGGCTGGGCGCAGACGGTCGCGACCTTCGCGGCAATCACCTGGAATTTCGTGCTCAACAACATGTTCACCTACCGCGACCAGCGGCTCGCCGGCTGGCAGTTCGTCACCGGCCTCGTCCGCTTTCAGGTGATCTGCGCCGTGGGCGCCATCTCCAACGTCGGGATCGCGAGCGTGATCTACCGCTACGACCCGGAATGGTGGATCGCCGGGCTCGGCGGCGCCCTGATGGGGGCGGTGTGGAATTACGTGGTCAGCGCGGCGTTCGTCTGGCGGCAGCGCTGATTCCCGCCCGGAACCCGAAATTCGTCAAATTTTCCCGGCGAATGGACTGACAAATCAGCCGCCAGAGGCGTTATCATAGCGCCTGAAGGAGCCTGAATCGCCGATGTGCCGCTGGATCGCCTATCGCGGAGAATCGATCAAGCTCGAACGCTACGTCACGGCGCCCGCTCACTCGCTCGTGGTGCAGAGCATGCGGGCGCTAGAGGGCAACGCCTCCACCAACGGCGACGGCTTCGGGCTCGGCTGGTATGACGCGAACGATCCTGAGCCCGGGCTTTATCGCGAGGTGCGCCCGGCGTGGTCGGACGAAAACCTGCGGCATCTCTGCCGCCACATCCGCTCGCATCTCTTCTTCGCGCATGTGCGCGCCTCGACCGGCACGCCGACCACGCGGCCGAACTGCCACCCGTTCGCCTATGGGCGCTGGCTGTTCATGCATAACGGCCAGGTCGGCGACTGGTCGCTGATCCGCCGCCGCGTCGAAGCGCTGATCCCGGACGAACTCTACAAGAGCCGCATCGGCACGACCGACTCGGAAGCGGTGTTTCTGGCGATCCTCGGCGCGGGCGCCGACACCGATCCGATTGCCGCCACCATGCGCACGCTGAGCGTTCTCACCGACATGGTGCGCGCGAGCGGCACCACGGAGCCGCTGCGCTTCACCTCGGCACTGTCGGACGGCGACAACCTCTATGCGTTCCGCTATTCCAACAACGACACGCCGAATACGCTGTATTACCGCGAGGCGAGCCGTAACGTGGTCGTCGTGTCCGAACCGCTCGATACCGACCGCGCGCACTGGAAGGCGGTGCCGCAGCGCCACCTGATCGTGGCGCGCAAGCACGGGCCGGTAGAGCTTCTGCCGTTCCCCGAAGAGGCACGCGTGGCGGCGGAGTAGTTACCGGCGCGGCGGCGAAATCCGCACCTCATAGATCATCGTGTCGCCCGTCACGTGGCCGATCTGGCGCGTCACCGAAACGGTGAGCTTTTCCGCCGCCGGATCGAGCGCATCAAGCTTCGCGATGCAGTCCGGCGCGTAGGACGCGCAGGCCCCGACGAAACCCTTCTTCAACGCGTTCGGATAGTCGATCCAGGGCGAGAGCGCCGGATCGAAGTCCGCATACATCTTCGGATGATCGCCGCTGTAGAACACCACGTAGGCCGCGACCTCGTAGCCGCCGACGACGAGCGGCAGGGCTGAGTTGAACCGCGCGCGCCATAGCTTCGTCAGCTCCTCGGCGATCTCGTGATACGGCGCGTGCGAGCCGCCGACCGGACGCACGCGGTAGTTCACCCACGGATAGATCGGCGCGGCGATCAGCAGGATCAGCGTGAAGGCCGTCGCGACAATGCCGGCGCGGGCGACCGCGCGGCGCGTCACGAGAAGCGGCACGAGGGCCAGCAAGGTCAGCGGCACGAGGAAGAACAGCGGGTTGCCCCAGTCGAGCCGCAGATAGCTGCCGAGCACCAGCGCCGTGACGGGCGGCGTAAAGACCAGCACGGTGCTGATGACGAGCACGAGGAACGCGTCGGGATATCTCGTAGCAGCATCGCGCAGCGCGCCCCGCCAGGGCAGAAGCAACGCAGCGCCGATGACGACTGGAATCGCCAACAGCGCGAC
Organism: Hyphomicrobiales bacterium; assembly: GCA_034669125.1. Classification (GTDB taxonomy): domain Bacteria; phylum Pseudomonadota; class Alphaproteobacteria; order Rhizobiales; family Xanthobacteraceae; genus PALSA-894. Next base: position 2,936 of record JAXDOA010000191.1, on the reverse strand, counting down.
ATGATGCCCCAAATATCCGAGCGTCTGGCGCACGCTGCCGGGCTCACCGGCGAGCGAGCTTGCCCATTGCAGGGTCGGGTAATTCCACTTGATCAGCCACAGCAGGTGCGGCGTGAGCGCCACGCCATAGACGACGGCTGCCACCCACGGCGCCGGCGAGCGCAGGAAGCGCATGCGGCCGGGATGAATCAGCGCCGCGAGGCCGATCGCTGCCACGCCAATGAGCCCGGAATAGATCGTGAGCGTGCAGGCGGCCGCCGCGAGGCCGAGCAAAACGCCCCACAGCACATTGCGTTTCTCATACGCATTGAGAAACACCAGCACGAGGACCGGCAACAGCGCGAGCAGCACCTGATAGTTGTTGAAGCGCTCGCCCTTGGTGTGAAGCAGTGGGTAGAGCATCATCGCCAGCACGACAAACAACGCGCGCCGCGGCCCCACGACGCGCCGCGCGATGAGATACAGCGCCGCCAGCGTGACGAACGTCGTCACGCGCGAGAGCGCGTAAGAAGCCCAGTCGGCCGCCGGAAACACGCTGTACCAGACGCCGGCGATCCAGCCGGTCATCGGCGGATGCCGCCCATAGCCGCCGAGAAAGCTCTGGCCCCACGCGTAGGCTTCGGCCGCGTCGATGAAAACGTCCTGCGCGGCCTTGAGGCCGGTGAGAAAAAACACGCCGGCCATGCAGAACAGCACAATCGCGGTCAGCGCGGCGTGCGTGTCGCGCTCGCGCAAGTGCGCCGCGAACCACGCTTCCAGCCGGCGCCAGCGCTTTCTCATGAGGCGAGCGCGGCGGCGCGGTCGAGCAGCAGCTTGCGCTCGCGGGCATTCTGCGTGAGCGAGGCGGCGCGCTCGAATTCGGCGCGCGCCTCGTCGAGCCGGCCGAGCTTTTTCAGGAAATCGCCGCGCACACTCGGCAGCAGGTGATAGGACTTCAGCGTCGGCTCGGCGGTCAGCGCATCGACCAGTTCAAGCCCGGCGGCTGGCCCCTGCGCCATCGACACCGCGACCGCGCGGTTGAGTTCCACCACCGGCGAGCGCATGCGCGCGGCCAACTCGGCATAAAGCTCCGCGATGCGCGCCCAGTCGGTCTGATCGCCGGTGCGCGCGCGCGCATGGCACGCGGCGATCGCGGCTTGCAAGACATATGGCCCGCGCTCCTCCGCCAGCCGTTCGGCCCGCGCGAGCGCCGCAAGGCCGCGGCGGATGAGCAACTGATCCCAGCGCGCGCGGTTCTGGTCGAGCAGCAGCACCGGTTCGCCCGACGGCCCAATCCGCGCACCGAGCCGCGAGGCCTGGGTCTCCATCAGCGCCACGAGGCCGTGCACTTCGGGCTCCTGCGCGGCGAGCTCAGCGAGAATGCGGCCGAGCCGCAGCGCTTCCTCGCACAGCGCCGGGCGCACCCAGTCCTCGCCCGCCGTCGCCGAATAACCCTCGTTGAAAATCAGGTAGAGCACCTCCAGCACCGAGGCGAGCCGCTCCGCGAGCGCATCGCCGCGCGGCACCTCGAACGGCACGCGCGCCTCGGCCAATGTGCGCTTGGCGCGCACGATGCGCTGCGCGACGGTCGGCTCCGGCACCAGAAACGCGCGCGCGATCTCCTCGGTGGTCAGGCCGCCGATCAGCCGCAGGGTTAGCGCAACCCGCCCCTCGGTCGAGAGCACCGGATGGCAGGCCGTGAAGATGAGCCGCAACAGGTCATCGCCGATATCGTCGTCGAGCGCCGCGTCGAAGTCAGGCAAGTCCTGCTCGTCCATGTCGCGGCCGATCTCCTCGTGCTTGCGCTCGATGAGTTTTGCGCGCCGCCGCTCGTCCAGCGCGCGGTTCTTGGCGGTCGTCATCAGCCAGGCGGCGGGATTGTCCGGGATGCCAGCTTCCGGCCAGCGCTTGAGCGCAACGACCAGCGCGTCCTGCGCCAGCTCCTCGGCGACGCCGACGTCGCGCACGATGCGCGCGAGGCCGGCGATGATCTTCGCCTGCTCGATGCGCCAGATCGCCGCGATGGTCGCGTGGGTGTCGGGAGCGCTCACGGCTCCCGACTAGAGCAACTCCAGCGGCCACCGCAAGCCCGGCGCGAAAAGCCTCAGGCCGCCGAGGCTTCCTCCTGCGGCACCTGCCCGCACTCCGGAGGGTCCATCATGGGCCGCAGCTCGATTTCGAGCTCGGTGATGCCGTGCTCGGCATGGATCTGCATGACGCGCCGCGCGCCGGCGATTGCTTCGTCGTGAGTGGCGTAGTTCAGGATCGCGAAGCCGCCGATCACTTCCTTCGTCTCGGTGAACGGGCCGTCCGTGACGGTAACCTTGCCGCCGGTCATGCTGAGCCGGTAGCCCTGCGAACTCGGCAGCAAACCACCGCCGGTAACGAAAATGCCGGCTCTCGTGCTCTCTTCGTTGAGCTTGCCCATGGCAGCCATCAAGCCCGGGCTTGGGGGCCGGCCTGCCTCGTAGTCTTTGCCGGGTTTGACAATCGCCATGAAGCGCATGTGTGTTTCCCTCGTGACTTCGGGCGGGGAATTCCGCCTCTGATGTTACGACGAGCGGGGATTGGCGGGATCGACAGACGCGAGCAGATTTTCTCGCGCTACTTCTCCCAGCACGGTCCAACTTCGCGCACCTCGATGGTGGCGAATTCGGCCGCCGGGCATGTGGTCGCGGCGGCGTTTGCTTCGTCCTTCGAGCAGTCCAGCAGGAAAAATCCGCCGACGATCTCCTTCGCCTCGGCGAACGGGCCGTCGACCAGGCTGCGCTTGCCGTCGCGCACCTGGACGCGCGTGCCTTTCGACGTCGGCCCAAGCGAGTCGGAGGCTTTGAGGATGCCCTTGGCTCGCAGGCGATCGCCGAAGCGGACCATGCGATCGTAAGCCTCATGGCCCTCCGGCAAGGACCGCGCCTCGCTTTGACCCGTCGGCTCCATCACCAGCAGCATGTACGGCA
>JAXDOA010000190.1:0-3225 GCA_034669125.1 Hyphomicrobiales bacterium | reverse complement strand
TGGTGCCGCTGGCATTGGGCACCGACACCGCGGGCTCCGGCCGCGTGCCCGCCATGCTCAACAACATCGTCGGGCTGAAGCCGAGCCTCGGGCTGGTCTCCACCGCCGGCGTGGTGCCGGCATGCCGAACGCTGGATTGCGTGTCGGTGTTCGCGCTGACCGTCGACGACGCCATGACGGCACTGGCCACGATCGCCGGCCCCGATGGCGCCGATCCCTATTCGCGCGACCGGCCGCTGGCGCAGATGACGCGGTTTCCCGCCCACCTCAGGCTCGGCGTGCCGCGCAGCGGACAACTGATCTTCTTTGGCGACAAGGCGTCGGAGGCCGCCTATGGCGACGCGCTGAAGCGCTGGCGCGCGCTGGGTGCTGTCCTGGTCGAGTTCGATCTCGAGCCGTTCTACGAAACCGCGCGGCTGCTCTATGAAGGGCCTTGGATCGCGGAGCGCTATCTCGTCATCCGCGACCTGCTGGCGTCCTCGCCGGAAGCTATCCATCCGGTGACACGCGAGATCATCATCGCGGGCGCGCGGCTCAGCGCCGCCGACACCTTTGCCGCGCTATACCGGCTGCAGGCGTTGCGCAAGATCGCCGGGCGCGCCTTCGCCGGCATCGACGCGCTGGTGCTGCCGACGGCGCCGACCGCCTACTCGACCGCGCAGGTCCTGGCCAACCCGCTCGAGCTCAACTCGCGGCTCGGCACCTACACCAATTTTGTCAATTTGCTCGATCTCTGCGGCCTCGCTTTGCCGGCGGCGATCCGCGGCGACGATATCCCGTTCGGCATCACGCTGCTGGCGCCCGCCGGCCAGGACGCGCAACTCGCCAGCATCGGCCGCGTCTTCCACGCCGACACCAGGCTGACCATGGGCGCAAAACGCCTGCCGCAGCCGCCGCTGGCGGCCTTGCCGGCCGGCCTAAGCGGCGACGAGATCGCCATCGCCGTGGTCGGCGCGCATCTCTCCGGCATGGCGCTCAACGGCGAATTGAAGACGCTCGGCGGGCGGCTGGTGGAGGCGGCCAGGACGGCGTCCGACTACAGGCTTTATGCGCTTGCCACCACGCCGCCGAAACCCGGCATGCTGCGCGTGCAGGCGGGAACGGGAACGGGAATCGAGCTGGAGCTCTGGGCGCTGCCGGCGGCGGCGTTCGGCAAATTCGTCGCCGCCATCCCGCCGCCGCTGTCGATCGGAACGGTTCGCCTCGCCGATGGCCGCGGCGTCAAAGGGTTTCTCGTCGAGCCCGCCGATATCGACGGCGCGCGCGACATCTCCGCCTTCAACGGCTGGCGCGCGTTTGTCGCGGACGCGACGGCGGGGTGATCTAAAGCTCCTCATGGTGAGGAGGCGCCTGCGCCGTCTCGAACCATGAGGCCCCAACTGTGGCCTTATCCTTCGAGACGCGGCGAAGACGCCGCTCCTCGGGATGAGGAGTAACACCGACACTTCACACCGACACCGCGTAGACCTTGTATTCATCGCGCACCAGTTCGATATGGGCGCGCATCGCGGTCGCCACGCCGGTGGGGAGATCGTCGAGGCTCATTTGGTCTGGTCCCGCGGCTCGTCGATGACGCTGACATGGGCGGCGACGATCTTCCAGCCTTGGGGGAATCGCACCCAGGTCTGCATCTGCCGTCCGACCTTGCCCGGCAGCGCATCCCGATAAAACAATGTCGAGGCGACCGCGGTGTCGCGGCCATAGCTCGTGATCACGGTCTTGTCGGTCGTGCGCCCGAGGCCGACCGGCGAGCGCGCCGCGCGAAACGCCGAGATCGCGCCATAGCCGTAGAGATTCTCGCCGACGCCGTAGCGAAGCGTGCGGGGATCGGCGCGGAACAGTTCGCCGAGCACGGCGACGTCGTTGCTCACCAGCGCCTTCTCGTAGCGGGCGAACTGCGCGCTCACCTCAGCGAGCACGTCGGGAAGATCGATGTCCATTGATATAATCCCCTCGGCGGCGGCGCGGCCGCCACGCCGGCCCGCTCCAGCGCGAAAGCCACGCGCAACGCGACATCTTCCCGCCACGGCGCGGCGATGATCTGCACGCCGATCGGCATCGGCTGCAGCGGAACGGGCACCGCGACCACGGGAAGGCCGATGAAGGAAATCGGCTGGGTATGGATGCCGATATTGGCGCGCACCGGCAGTTCGACGCCGTCGAGCACGAAGGTCGCCTGCCCCAGTTTGGGCGCGACGCAGGGCGTCGCCGGCGCGATGATGACATCGACCGACTTGAACAGCTCCAGCACGCGGGCGCGGTACCAGCGGCGGAATTTTTGCGCGCGGTCGACCAGCGGCGCCGGGATCATCGCACCCGCCAGCAGACGGTCGCGCACCGCCGGATCGAAATCGTGCGGCCGTTTGCGCAGGCGGTCGAGATGCAGCGAGGCGCCCTCAGTGGTGCTGATGACATAAGCCGCGGCGCGAGCGCGCGCGGCCTCGGGAATTTCCACCGTTTTGGTGGCGCCGAGCGCTTTGGCGACGCGGGCGACGGCCTCGGTGGCTTCCGGGAAAACGTTGTTCTGGAAATAGCCGCCGGCGATGGCGATGCGCAAGGCTCCGACATCCTGCGCCAGTAGTGGGCTGACCGGCTCGACCGGCCTTGTGGCGCACGCGGCGTCATCGGGATCAGGCCCCTGCATGGCGTCATAGGCCAGCGCGAGATCGGCGACATTGCGCGCGAACGGGCCGAGATGATCGAAGCTCGCGACAAACGGGAACGAGCGCGCACGGGACAGCCGGCCATAGGTCGGCTTCAGCCCGAAGATGCCGCAGAACGACGACGGCACCCGGATCGAGCCATTGGTATCCGATCCCAGCGCCAGCGGCACCAGGCCGCCGCCGACGGCGGCGCCGGAGCCGCCCGACGAGCCGCCGGTCATCCGCGTCGGATCATGCGGATTGCGCGACGCTCCGTCGTGCACATTCTCGCCGGTGAAGTCGTAGGCGTATTCGCCCATGTTGAGCGCGCCGACCAGAACCGCACCGGCGGCTTCCAGCCGCTCGACCAGCGTGGCGTCGCGCGGCGACGGCGGCAGGTCGCGATTGATTTTCGATCCGGCGCGCGTGGCCAGACCCTGCACATCGAACAGGTTCTTCACCGCGAACGGCACGCCGGCGAGCGGGCCAGCATTTTTCCCGGCCGCGATGGCGGCATCGATCGCACGCGCTTTCGACCGTGCGCGATCTGCCGTCACGTCGGTGAAGGCATTCAAGACGGAAT
>JAXDOA010000189.1:0-5909 GCA_034669125.1 Hyphomicrobiales bacterium | reverse complement strand
GTCAGCCCGCTCGAACCAGTCCTTGGTCAGCTCCGGAGCATCGTCGGGATCAACCCAAGGCGTCGCGGTAGCCTTCTTCTTTGGCATGGCCGTACCTCATGCTGATGATGTGCCGGGCGTCGCCGCGCTGTCCAGACAGGCACCACGAATCGGGCATCGAGTCTGCCTGCCGTGATGAAGCGCATCTCGCCGTATGCGAAACGCGCGTCTTCGCGCGTCGTTACCCGGCCCGCAAAAACCTTCGCCGCATCTGCGAAATCAAGTCCCCGCTCGGCGAGCGTCTTGTCCCGCTTTCCTGGGTCGAAGGTGATTTTCAAGAGATTATTTGTAACGCCAAATAATAATCATGTCCAGTGATAAATGTAACGCCATAAAACGGCGGCGACCTAGTTGATCAGCCCGGCATGCACCATGGCCTCGCGCTCCGCGGCCTGGGCCTTTTCGGAGGCCGGAACCATCGGCAGCCGCACGTTGATCGAGCACTTGCCGATCAGCGACATGGCGTACTTGACCGGCGCGGGGCTCGTCTCGACGAACAGATTGATGTGCAGAGGACTAAGCTTGTCCTGGACTTTTAGCGCGGCCGCGAAGTCCCCGCGCAGGCACGCGGCCTGGAACTCGGCGCACAGCCGCGGCGCGACGTTCGACGTCACCGAGATGCAGCCGTGCCCGCCATGGGCGTTGAAGCCGAGCGCCGTGATGTCCTCGCCCGACAACTGGTTGAAGTCCGGCCCGCAGGCGGCACGCTGCTGCGACACCCGCGCCATGTTGGCGGTCGCGTCCTTCACGCCGGCGATGTTCTTGAGTTCGAACAACCGCTTCATGGTGTCGACCGACATGTCGATCACCGAACGCGGCGGGATGTTGTAGATGATGATCGGAATGCCGATGGCGTCGTTGATCGCCTTATAGTGCTGGTAGAGCCCCTCCTGCGTGGGCTTGTTGTAATAAGGAGTGACCACCAGCACGGCGTCGGCCCCGGCCTTTTCGGCATGTTGGGCAAGCTCGACCGCTTCCCGGGTGGAGTTGGAACCCGCGCCCGCCACCACCGGAACCCGGCCCTTGGCCTGATCGACGCACCATTCGACCACCCGGTTATGCTCGTCGTGCGAGAGCGTCGGGCTCTCGCCCGTGGTGCCAACCGGCACCAGCCCATTGGTGCCCTCGCCGATCTGCCATTCCACTAGATCGCGGAACATCTGCTCGTCGACCGAGCCGTTCTTGAAGGGCGTGACCAGCGCGGTGAACGATCCCCGGAAGTTCGTCTTGGCGGCCATGGCGACGCTCCTTGAGCTATCGGCCGCGCTGCGGGGCGGCCGTCCGGGAAACTACCGGTTCGGCGGGCCCGGCGGAAGCCCGGACGGCGCGTCAATCCGCAGTCATCCTCGGTGTTTATCCCCATGCGGTTCCAGCGCAATTCGCCCACCTTTCGCCGCGGTTCGGCCCCATGGTCCGGCCTCCGGACGGGTGGGTTAGCAATTCGTCAACAGGATTCGGCGGACAAAGGTGACCGGCGCTGGTCAGGCCGCTAGGCTTTGACCGGCACAACGGTTTTGGGGTGCGGCCCGGCACGGGGCCGCGAAGGGACGCGGACGGGATGATTTTGCGCAATCAGCGCCTGCTCTGGGGATGTGCGGTTCTGGCGCTGGCTGTCAGCATGGGTGCGCCCGCGCTGGCCGTGCCGGCCGAGAAGGCAAAGCCCGCAGCGGTCACACCCGACAAGAAAGCTGCCGCCGACAAGAAGAGCGCGAAGCCCAAGACCACGGCAACCAAGCCTGCGACGACCAAGAGCGCGAATACGAAGTCCGCACAGTCGTCAGTGAAGATCGCAAGCAAGCCGATCAAGACGAATGCGCCGCTGCCGCGCGCGCGTCCGATCGTCGTCGCATCCGCCATCCCGATGGTGCCCGCGCGGGGTTCGCTTGCCCCGACGCCGATCCTGCCGACCACGAGCTTCTCGCTCGTGTCACCGGCCGCAGCCGCATCGGCAGCGACCATACCGGCGCCAGCCCCCACTGTTTACACGCCTGCATCCGTGCCAACGCGTGTCGCCGCCCTTCCGGCGGCGCCGCTGGCGGCAGCCGAAAGTTCATCGACCCCCGCGGCCGACATCGCCTTGGTGAAGCAGGCGCTCGATCTCGCCCGCAAGGGCAAGACCAGCGAGGCGACCGCGCTGCAAAAGACCATCGGCGATCCGCTCGCGCGCAAGCTGGTCGAATGGACCATCCTGCGCGGCGACGAGACCGACGCCGGCTTCAACCGCTTCGCGGCGTTCAGCTCCGAGAACCCGAGCTGGCCGAACGCCACCATGATGCGGCGCCGCGCCGAGAGCGCCCTGTGGGACGAGAAGCGCGACAACGCGACCGTGCGGGCATTCTTCGACGGCACGAAACCCCTGACCGCGAAGGGCAAGTTTGCGCTCGCGCGCGCCCTGCAGGCGCAAGGGGATGCGTCGGGCGCGGCACAGCTCGCGCGCCAGGCCTGGCGTGAGGACACCTGCTCGGCGGCGGTCGAGAAAGCCGTGATGGAGATGTTCGGCGAGACGCTCACGCGCGCCGACCACAAGGCGCGCATGGACCGCCGCTTCTATGACGACGATTCGGATGCGGGCATGCGCATGGCGCAGCTTCTCGGCGGCACCGATCTGCTCATCGGCAAGGCGCGCAAGGCGGTTGTGGACAAAGCCTCCAACGCAGGCGCGCTGCTCGATGCGGTCCCGGAGTCCGCGCGCGGCGACGCCGGCTACATTTTCCACAAGGCGCAGTGGCTGCGGCGGGACGACAAAGCGATCGAGGCCGCGCGCCTGCTGCAATCGGCGCCGCGCAACGCGTCGCAACTGCACAATCTCGACGAATGGTGGGCCGAGCGCCGGCTGGTCGCACGCAAGCTGCTCGACCTCGAAGAATATCAGGCAGCCTATGTGGTGGCGCGCGACGCGCTGCCGCCCACAAAGGACAATCCACGCGCCGAGCACGAATTCACCGCCGGCTGGATCGCGCTGCGCTTCGCCAACAATCCTTCCGCCGCCTATCAGCATTTCGCCCGCGTCGGCGCCGGCACCGCGAACCCGATCACGCTCGCGCGCGGCGAATACTGGCAGGGCCGCGCCGCCGAAGCGTTGGGTCGCAACGGCGAGGCACGCACGCACTATCAGGCGGCTGCCCAGCACTCGACCGCCTATTACGGGCAGATCGCCCGCGCGCGCCTTGGGATCGGCGACCTTGCGCTCCGCCGTGCGCCCGACATGGGTCATCGTGCCACGCTGATGAACCTCGAAGTCGTCCGCGCCGTGCACATCCTTTATCAGGTCGATGCGCGTGACCTCGTCATCCCGTTCGTGAGCGATCTTGCCGAGAACGCGCTCGACATCGGCGCGCTCGTCGTCGTGGCGGAAATCGCACGGCGCTATGACGATGCCCGCGCGATGCTGCTGATCGGCAAAGGCGCGCTGCGGCGCGGCTTCGCACTCGACACCTACGCCTTCCCCACCAATGGCATCCCGGAATTCCGCATGGTCGGGCCCAACGTCGACAAGAGTGTCGTGTTCGCCATCGCGCGGCAGGAAAGCGCCTTCAATCCCCGCGCCGTGTCGAGCGCGAACGCACTCGGCCTGATGCAGGTGCTGCCCGGCACCGGCAAGCAGATCGCGAAGAAATTCGGCTTCGCGTTCGACCGCAACAAGATGCTCTCCGACGCCTCCTACAACGCCCAGATGGGCGCGGCCGAACTCGGCGACGTGCTGGAAAGCTATCGCGGCTCCTACATTCTCTCCTTCGTCGCCTACAACGCAGGCCGTGGCCGCGTGAAGCAGTGGATCGAGCGCTACGGCGATCCGCGCCATCCGAACGTCGATCCGATCGACTGGGTCGAGCGCATTCCGTTCTCCGAGACGCGCAACTACGTCCAGCGCGTGCTGGAGAACATGCAGGTCTACCGCGCCCAGCTCGGCCAAGGCTCGCGCCTGATGATCGAGGCGGACCTGCGCCGCGGCTCCACCGCGAACTGATTACAAAACCCCGCCCCTCGCCTATGCTTCCCCGGCGCATGATCCGGCGAAGTGTGTGCGGTTCGCCGATCAAGATCATGCGCAATTTCAACAAGCGCGCGATCGGACGCAAAACCGGTACCCACTTTTGCTGATCGCGCGGGGGAAGCCGAATGGCCGATGGTCTCGTCAACGAACCCGATGCCGATACCGGCTTTGTCAGCCGCTTCGTAACCGCGCCGGACGGCCTGCGCCTGCATGTGCGCCGCTATGGCGAACGGGGGCGCGGGTTGCCCATCGTGTGCCTCCCCGGCCTCACCCGCAACGGAGCCGACTTTCATGAGCTCGCGACCGCGCTGACGGCGGATGCCGCCCAGCCGCGTCTCGTCATAACGATCGATTCCCGCGGCCGCGGGCGCTCCGATCACGACCGCAATCCGGAGAATTATTCGTTTCCGGTCGAGCTCGCCGACGTGCTCGCCGTCATCACGGCGCTCGAGATCGGCCCCGCGATCTTCCTCGGCACCTCGCGCGGCGGAATTCTCACGATGCTGCTCGGCGCGGCGCGTCCGGCGGCAATCGCCGGCGCCATCCTCAACGATATCGGCCCGGTGATCGAAACGAAGGGACTGATGCGGATCAAGGGCTATGCCGGCAAGCTTCCGGCACCGCGTAGTTTCACGGAAGGGGCCGAGATCCTGCGCCGGCTGGGCGATGCCCAGTTTCCCGGTCTCTCGCCGGAAAGCTGGCTGCGTCAGGCGAAGCAGACCTGGCGGCAGGAAGACGGCGCGCTGGTGCTGAGCTACGATCCGAAACTGTCAAAGACGCTCGAAAGCGTCGACATCGAACGCCCCCTGCCCGCGTTGTGGCCGCAGTTCGATTCCCTCGCGCGCGTGCCGCTGATGATCGTGCACGGCGGCAACTCCGACATCCTGTCCGCCGCCACCATGGACGCGATGCGCGCGCGCCGGCTCGATATCGACGTGCTCGAAGTGCCGGACCAGGGTCACGCGCCGCTCCTGGCCGAGCCCGAGGTGATCGCGCGCATCGCGGCGTTCGTCACGCTGTGCGACGTATCCGCTCTCGGATTTTGAGCGCGCCGTCCTCGCTTTGCACCGCAAAAAATCTCGCGACGACGTCTTCAACAAACGCTCATCGGGTGCTGCAACGCCCTCGCGAAGCCGAATCACTTTGCACTGATTCGCTCGCTTTCGATCTGAAATCCAACTTTGCGCGCGCTTTCGATCGCGTCCTGTGAAAAAAAATTTTGGCTGTGAAGAACTCGCGTTACGCCGCACCGCGAAGATGCGCTGCATTGAAAAACGAACGCGCATCTGCATCGCGGCATCAGCGAAATCAGAAATTGTGACAATCAAAAGACCCTTGATTCATGCGGGTTTCTGCGCTGTCGCGAAAATCGCGCCAATGCGACGAAGTATTCGCGTGCGAATAGCGCGCGTGCGTTGCTTTGCGACGACGATGATCGAACAACATCGCGCGCACGCGTTGTCGTCGCTTACTTTTCGTTAGGGAGATTCGGAGTTTTTCAATGAGTGCTGTAGTAATCGGAGTGCGATGCATGTCGATTCGGATGTGCATCGTTCCGACATCGCCTCTCACTCATTGCTTGGAGGGCAATATGGCGAAGAAAGCAAAGAAGGCAAAGGCTGCGAAGAAAAAGAAGAAGAAGAAGGGCAAGTAACTATCCGCAGACTTGAACGACGCGATCGACAGTGATGTCGAGAGCAGCGTCGCAAAGGCCGGCGAGGCTCAAGGCCAGTAAGCGCAAATGCTGCGGGCAGTCACGCCGGCCCTAGTCGACGACGGAGGGCGTCGGCGAAACCGAGGTTCATCCTTCACGGATTCTGGTTTTTGGTCCGACTTTCACGGGTCGGTCACAGGCTCTTAATCGGGCCGCAAGCAC
>JAXDOA010000188.1:0-8164 GCA_034669125.1 Hyphomicrobiales bacterium | reverse complement strand
TGCTCGACGATCCCTCGCCGCTGGTGCGCGGCGCGGCCGTGTGGGCGCTGGGGCGGCTCGATCCGAAGCGGCTTGCGGCGCTGGCAGACAAGCGCGCGAGAGAGACCGATGAAACGGTGCAAGAAGAATGGAGCGCGGCGTAATGCCGGTTCTGTTCTGCTTCGGCCTCGGTTACTCAGCCTCGCATACCATCGCGGAATTCGGCTCGCGGTTCGACCGCATCGCCGGGACGGTGACGACGCGCGAGAAGGCTGCCGCGATCGCGAGCGCCGGCATCGGCGGACACACGGTCGAGGCGTTCATGTTCGACGGCAGCGAGGCGCCGCCGCAAGCCACTGCTGCGTTGATGGATGCAACGGCGCTGCTGATCTCGGTGCCGCCGCGCGAAAACGGCGATCCTGTGCTGGCGCATTTCGCCGATATCATCGCGGGCGCGCCGGAACTCCAACCGATCGCTTATCTTTCGACCGTCGGTGTCTACGGCGATCACGGTGGCGCGTGGGTCGATGAGGGAACGCCCGCCGCGCCGGTCTCGGAGCGCAGCCGCGAGCGGCTTGCAGCGGAGCAGGCTTGGTCGGCGCTTGGCGCGCGTGCCGGGAAGCCGGTGGCGATCCTTCGGCTGTCGGGGATCTACGGGCCGGGCCAGAACGCGCTGACGCAAGTCGCGCGCGGCAGCGCCAGGCGCATCGACAAGCAGGGCCAAGTGTTCAACCGCATCCATGTCGCCGACATCGCGCAGGCGATCGACGCGGCGTTCGTGCACCGTGCCAATGGCGTATTCAACGTCACCGACGACGAGCCGACTCCGCAGGGTGTGCCGATCGCCTTCGCCGCGGACCTGTTGGGCATCGCGCCGCCGCCGGAAATTGCTTTCGCGCAAGCCGCGAAGGGACTATCGCCGATGGCTCTCTCATTCTATGGCGAGAGCAAGCGCGTGAAGAACGACAAGCTCAAACGCGAGCTTGGCGTGCGTCTGCGCTATCCGAATTATCGGGACGGTCTGCGCGCGCTCTTTGCGGATGGCGAAGGCCGTTCAGAAGCGGGGTGAATCCGCACCAAGCCGCAGCGGGCGCACCACGATCACGGGCCGTGCGCTCTCGCTCGACGGCACCGAATAGACCGAATAAACGCGGTTGAAGCCATCGCGATTGGCTTCGCGATTGCGTTGCCGGCGCGTTTCCGACCGCTTCGCGGGTTTCCTGACGACGGGCCGATCGCTCGCCTCGGGCGCAACGCCCGGACCGCGCAACACAGTGTCGCTCGTGACGAGGCTCGCCATGGCAGGCGGCACGGCCTCACCGGCACGCGGCGCCACCACAAAGCGCACATTGCGTCCCGCCTCGTTGCCGCGCGCGATGCAGCGGTTGTCGAGATAGGGCCAGGTCTGCTGTTCGCAGGACAATTTCGTCTCGGGTTTGGCGGACGTGGCCTGCTCGGTCGGGCTCGCAGCAGCCGGAGCCGCCACTGAGGTCGATGGCAGCGCCGCCACCTGAGTCCCAGCCGAAGCCGAGATCGCGGGCGCCGGACCGGTCACATAGGCGGCCACCGCCCCGGTTCCCGCCGCCAGACCGGCGAGAATGGGAATCGCAACGAACTTTACCGGAAGCGCCGCCAGATTCATGATCACGGCCATATGCCTGCCCCGCATGATGCGCGGAGGAGCCCCGCGCGCCGGGAGAACGCGCGGGTGGGCCGGCAGTTCCGGGAACTTTATCAGCTGTGCGGCGCGAACAGCTTCTGCAGGATGCTGCGGCGGCGCGGCGCCGCGGGCGTCACCGGTTCGGCCTTGGGTGGCGGACCAAAGCAGCCGCGATAGCGGATCACGCCCCAGATCAGCGGGTTCCAGGCGCGCCATGCTTTCTCGGCCTCGGGCCGCATATAGCCGCGCACGACCTCGGGCGCCTCGCCGAACGCCTCCGGCATCACCCGCGAGAGTTCCGGATCGGCGAGGATGTCCCATTTGGAGTCGCCGCCCATCAGACGCGAGCCGATTCCGTAAACCACCCGGCTGATGCGCGTCTCGCGCATCGGGAATGAGCACATCACGCACGGCTCGACGTTGGTGTAGAGCGTGCAGCCCGACAAATCCTTGGTGCCCAGCGCCTTCTGCGCCATCCCGATTGCAACAATCTCGGCGTGCCGCGTGACGTCGCCGTCGCGCGCAACCCGGTTAAGGGTCTCGACCACGACCTTGCCGTCCTTCGCGATCACACAGGCGAACGGAAACTCACCCACCTGTTTGGAGGTCTTCGACAGCGCGATGCATCGCGCCATCATGGCGGCATCCATCGCTTCGGTCGTATCCCGATCCATAACGCTGTTACCGTGTTGGGGTTGTTGTCTTGGGATGGTTGTTGGCGCGGCTGTGCCGGCGAGGGAGGGCCGTCCTTCTACACTGCCCCCGCGCATTGCTCAACCTCGACAACGCATGGCACTTCACCGGTTTGTGCATTGACCAGGGCTGGCACCGGGCAACGAATTGCGGCCCTAGAAGTTCGCCCGCACGGGCGGGGGATTAACCAAAACACGCGAGGAGTTTTCATGTCTGCGCAGCCTCAGCTTCCGTCCGATATCGAAGGCCTCGCCCATCAGGTCGATCCGTTGTCGCGGCGCGGCTTCTTCATGAGCTCGGCCGCGGCGGCCGCGGCCGGGTACACGCTGTGCGCCGGTCCGGTGCGGGCGCAGGTCGTCACCACCGACACCGCAGGACTGACGGTCGGCGACGCCAAGGTGCCGGTCGCGGGCGGCGAGATGCCGGTCTATTTCGCGCGGCCCGCCAATGCGGCGAACGCGCCGGTCATCCTGGTCGCGATGGAGATCTTCGGACTGCACGAATACATCAAGGACGTGACGCGCCGCCTGGCGAAACTCGGCGCCTTCGCGGTTGCGCCCGACTATTATTTCCGCAAGGGCGAAGACCTCACCAAGATCACCGAAATTCCTAAGCTGATGCCGATCGTCAATTCCAAGCCGGACGCCGAGCTGCTCGCCGATCTCGACGCCACAGCGGCGTGGGCGAAAGCCCAAGGCGGCGACACCGGCAAGCTCGGCATCATGGGCTATTGCCGCGGCGGGCGGACCGTATGGGTTTACTCGGCGCACAATCCGAACCTGAAAGCGGGCGTCGCCTTCTACGGCTCGCTGGTCGATCCCGAAGCCCAGAAGGCGATCTGGCCGAAAAATCCGATCGAGCTTGCGCCGCAAATGAAAGCACCGGTGCTCGGCCTTTACGGCGAAGCCGATGCCGGCATTCCGCTGACGCAGGTCGATCAGATGAAAGCCGCGCTTGCCGCGGCGAACAAGCCGGCCGAGATCAAGGTCTATCCGGCTGCGCCGCACGGCTTTCACGCCGACTACCGGGCGAGCTACCGCAAGGAAGCCGCCGACGACGCCTGGGCGCAGATGACCGCGTGGTTCAAGAAGAACGGCGTGTTGAGCTGAACTCTTCTATCCTCTGCGGGACGGCGCTTGAGGCCGTCCCGTATCAATCCCGAGACGGTGTCATGGCAAAAAAATAGTCCGGCCGCTTCGCTCAGAAGCCGACTACGACGCTGCGCTCGCCGAAATTGAGCACTATTTCGAACTGGAGCCGCGACCCGGCAGCCCTGAAGCTGGTCGATTCGACTTACTGGCCAGCAGCATCGAAGAGAAGAACTGTCATTGAGGCGAGAGAAACGTCCTATAAAGAATCGCTAAAACTCCCCCACCGCCTTGATCAGCCGCTCGAGGTCTTCGGCGCGCGACAGGCGGTGGTCGCCGTCTTTCACCAGCGTGAGCACCACGTCGTCCTGCGCGAGGCGCGAGGTCAGTTCGACGGCGTGATTCCACGGCACGTCCGGGTCCTGCACGCCCTGCAGGATGCGCACCGGGCAGCCGGTCTCGATCATACGGCCGAGGAGGAGGTGATTGCGCCCCTCCTCGATCAGCGCGCGCGTGATCGGATAGGGCTCGCCGTATTCGGAAGGCCGGAGCCAGACGCCGTTCTGCTCGATCTCGCGCTTCGCCTTGGCGGGGAAGCGCTGCCACATCAGCACCTCGGTGAAATCGACCGCAGGCGCAATCAGCACCAGGCCGGCAACGCTGCCTTTCGTGCCGGCTCTCTTGCGCAGGGCCTGGAGCAGCAGCAGCGCGATCCAGCCTCCCATCGACGAGCCGACGACAACCTGTGGTCCTTCCGCGTGCGCCTCGAACACCGCAAGGCTCTCCTCCAGCCAGCGCCCGATGGTGCCGGCGCGGAAATCGCCGCCGGATTCCCCGTGCCCCGAATAGTCAAATCGCACGCAGGACCGGCCGTTTTCCCGCGCCCATTGGCTCAGCGCCTCGGCCTTGGTGCCCCTCATGTCGGACTTGAAGCCCCCCAGCCAGAACAGACCGGGACCGCCGCCGTCGTCGCGGCGCACCGCGATGGCGCGTTCGTCGGAAGCCGTTCCTAAATTTAAGAAATTCAGGCAAGAATGCGTCATAAACTGGTCCAGCCGGGGCGCGCTTGCCCGGGCTTCGGGCAATGGGGGAAGACTGTGACGGTTCACTTTGCGTCAAGCGCCGCCTTGCGCCTGACCGTGTTTCGCCGCAACGCGCGGCGAAACGCAAGGGGGCCGTCATGGCGGTGATGGACGCCGAAGCGCCGAAGGCGGTGCGCGGCCTGCCCGGCGCGACCGTGCTGCACATCCTCCCTGCGCTGACCGAGACGCCGGCGGCGCGCGCTGCCGTCGATACCGCGGTCGCGCTGCTGCGCTCCGGCGCGCGCGTGATCGTCGCGGCGGAGGACGGCCCACTCAACGGCGAACTGCAGGGGCTCGGCGGCGAGTGGGTGCGGCTCGTGACCGACAGCACCAACCCGATCGCGTTGACGCGCAACGCGCGCACCGTCGCAAACCTCGTCTCGACCGAACGCGTCGATCTCGTGCACGCGGTCGGCGTCGGCGCCTCGCGCGCCGCGGCGGCGCTGAAGAAGCGCGCCGGCGTCTGGCTGGTGCACAGCTACGCGACAACCGATCTGCACCGGCCTTATCGCGATCGCGCCTATTCGCGCGCGCTGATGGCCGGCGACCGCGTGATCGTTCCCTCGCAATATGTCGCCGACCAGGTCGCGGCGCGTCATCAGATGCCGCGCGAGAAACTCGCCGTCATCTCGCGGCGCATCGACGGCGCGCGGTTCGATCCACCGGCGATCAGCCCGGAGCGCGCCATGGTGCTCCGCCGCGGCTGGAAGATCGGACGCGGCCAGCGCGTCATCCTGATGCCGGGCCGCATCGATCCCGCCAAGGGTCAGCTCACGCTGGTCGAGGCTGCGCGCGTTCTCGTGAACGGCGGCTTGCGCGGCGTCGTGTTCGTGCTCGCCGGCGACAACCGGCAGCACTTCGATTACGCCAAGAAGATCGCCGCGCAGGCGGAGGCGCACGGCGTTGCGCATTTGATCCGCCAGATTGGCGTCTGCCCCGATATGGCGGGCGCGTATCTGGCGACCGACTTCGTGGCCATTCCGCAAATCGAGCCGCCGGCGTTTCCGCTCGCCGCCGCCGAAGCGATGGCGATGGCGCGCCCGGTGATCGCCAGCAATGTCGGCGCGCTGCCGGAGATCGTGCAGGCGCCGCCGCACGTGCTGGAATCCGCGCGCACCGGCTGGCTCGCCGAGCCGGACGATCCGGTGAGTTTCGCGCGCGCGATCGCTGATGCGCTTGCCGTTGAAGCCTCGACTTATGGGGCGATCGGCACGCGCGCGCGGCGGCTCGCGAATCAATTTTTCACGCCGGCCCGCACTGCCGCGGCGGCGCTCGGCCTTTACGCAAACCTGTTCGAAGGCCGTGGCTAAAGCATTTTCCGGCGAAGTGTGCAGCGGTTCGCCGCAGAAAATGCGACTAACCCACAAGCCTGATTGCGCTTGGCGGCGAACCGGATTATCACACGAACTTCGGGGACGGACTTAAAGCGCTCGCGGTGCCGGCCGATTCGGGGTGAAGGCGGCGGCACTGCAACATGAGGTCGATCGAGTGAATTCGCGAGCAACCGCGCGCCGTCCGCTCGACCCCGAAGCGGAACACATCGAAACAGTGATCACATCAAACGCCCGGCCCTCCGGCGAAGTCGTTGCATTCTCGCGGCCGCTCACCGTGCTCGTGGTCGCGCCGACGCTGCATGCGGGCGCAGCGGATGCCGGCGCGATCGATCTGGTGCGCATTCTCACCGGCAACGGCCATCGCGTCACCGTCGTCTCCAACGGCGGACGGCTCGAAGGCGAGGTGACGGCGGCGGGCGCGGAGTTCATCCGTTTCGACGTCGCCGACTTCAATCCGATCTTCATCCTGCGCGCCGCCATCGCGCTGACGCGCATCGCGCGCGAGCGCCGCTGCGACGTGATCCACGCGCATGGGCGCGCGTCCGCGTGGGCCGGCTATATCGTGTCGCGCATGACCGGCGCGACGCTGCTCGCCACCTGGTACAAGGGCTATCGCGAGCAGTATGTGTTCAAGCGCCTGTACAACAGCGCGATGGTGCGCGGCGCGCGCGTGATCGCGGTGTCGGATGAGATCGCCGAGCTGATCGGCGAGCGCTATCGCGTCGCGCCCGAGCGCATCGCGGTCGTTCCGGCGAGCGTCGACATCGCGCGCTTCGATCCGGCCGCGATTTCGGCCGAGCGGATCGACACGATGCGGCGCGCCTGGGGTGTTTCGCCCGATACCCGCGTGATCCTCGTGGTCGGCCGCATGCTGCGCCGCAAGGGCCACCACGTGGTGGTGAAGGCGGTGCATCGGCTCAAAGAGCGCGGCCTGAAGGATTTCGTCTGCGTGTTCGCCGGCGAGGATCAGGGCCGCAGCCGCTATACGGGCGACTTGTGGGATCTGGTCAGCGCGACCGGCACCAACGACGTGGTCCGGCTCGCGGGCGCGGTCGACGATATGCCGGCGGCCTATGCGGCAGCGACCGTCGTGGTTTCGGCGGCAATCCAGCTCGAAGGGCTGCAGCGCGCGATCCTGGAAGCGCAGGCGATGGGCCGCCCGGTCGTGGTGTCCGATCTCGCGGCCGGGCCCGACGTGGTTCTGGCCCCGCCGATGGTGACCGAGGACCGGATGACCGGCCTGCGCGTTGCGGCGGGCGACGAGGCCGCCTTGGCCGCAGCCCTCATCCGCTTGTTTTCATTGAGCGATGCGGCCCGTTCCGGGATCGGCGCGCGCGGCCGCGCCTGGATTGCGGCGCATTTCGACCCGCCAAGCGTCACCCGCGCGACGCTTGGCGTCTACGCCGAGGTCGCCCGCGCCCGGCCGGCCGGTTGATCGATTTGCCACGATCTGCCGCAAAGCAACGCTCGGCGTCCGGTTCGGCGTTGACTTCCCGAGGCTTTGTACCGATCTTCCTCTTTCCGGCACGTCAGACGCGCTATTGGCCGTAACGGCGCCGGATAGTCGCAACAGCAGAGGAGTTTTTCGCCATTCGTCGCCCGATGAGAGCCCAGGAGCCGGCCCGCAAGGATGGGCCGCGCATCAACGAGGAGATTCGCGTCCGCGAAGTCCATTTGATCGAGAAGGACGGCACCAACAAAGGCACCGTTCAGATCGCCGATGCGCTCGCCGCCGCGCAGGAAGCCGGCCTCGACCTGGTCGAGATCTCGCCCAACGCGAGCCCGCCGATCGTCAAGATCCTCGACTACGGCAAATACAAATATCAGGAACAGAAGAAAGCCGCCGAGGCGCGCAAGAAACAGAAGGTCGTCGAGGTCAAGGAGCTGAAATACCGGCCCATGATCGACGATCATGACTACGACGTGAAAATGCGCGCGATGGCACGCTTCTTCGAGGAAGGCGACAAGGTGAAGATCACCCTGCGCTTCCGCGGCCGCGAAATGGCGCACCAGGAGCTCGGCACGCAATTGCTCGCGCGCGTCAAGGAAGACACCGCCAAAATGGCCAAGGTCGAGATGGAGCCGCGCTTCGAAGGCCGCCAGATGATCATGATCCTGGCGCCGAGGTAGACGCTGCGCTGAGTGAGTTTTCTGACGCCCGCGATAATCTCGCGGGCGTTCTGTTTTGCATGTAACCCGGATGAAGCGCAGCGAAATCCGGGATTGATGCGTGTTGTGAAACCCCGGATTGCGCTCCGCTTCATCCGGGCTACGCGAACAGCCAACGCTCCGCCGCCCATTCGTCAGGGTGCGGGTACACCCGTTCCC
>JAXDOA010000187.1:0-4224 GCA_034669125.1 Hyphomicrobiales bacterium | reverse complement strand
ACTCCGCGGCGCGCTTCGCCTCCGGAATGCCCGGATACGCCACATCGTCCGGATTGAGCCAGGTGTCGCTGGTCCAGCCCTTCTCGTCGTAGTCGGCCATGCAGGCATCGGCGAGCGCGATCATCTTGTCGTATGCACCGGTGCTCTTGGAGTTGAACAGCGCCTGGATGCGGATGTCCTCGTGATTGCCCGCGTAGTTGATTTCATAGAGCTCATGCCGGCCGCCGAACTCGGTGCCGACCGCGTCCCATAGCAGCTTCATGATCTTGATGCGCTCGCGATAGCCGATGTTGTTGGAGCCGCGCACGTATTTCGCGAGATACTTGTCGATCTCCGGGTTCTCGAAGTCCTTCGCGGACGACGGCAGATAGATCAGCGCGGACGCGATGATCTTCTCGACGATCTCCTTGCAGCGCCGGTAGGCATCGCCCGCGAACACCCGATAGCTCGAGCCGGATTGCGCGTTCGGCAGCACCGCGCCGCCGCTCCACGGCACCGGGTTCATCGCCATCGCGTCGGAGATCGCCCAGAACAAATTCCGCCACGCGATGATCTCGCCGAGCATCGCCTGGTTGCCGCGGAATTCATCCGCGCCGGTGACGCGCAGCGCCTTCGCGACGACGCCCGCAATGAAGTCGAGCTTCACGGCGAGTCGCGTGCAGCCCTGAAACTGGAAGCCGTTCACGAAACCCGAGCGCGGATAGAAGGTCTTGAGCTTCTCCACGTCGCGGTAGATCAGGATGTTCTCCCAGGGAATGAACACATTGTCGAACACGAAAATCGCGTCGTTCTCGTCGAAGCGCGACGACAGCGGGTAATCGTAAGGCGTGCCCATCACGCTCGCCGCCATCTCATAGGAGGTGCGGCAGAACAGCTTCACGCCCGGTGCGTTCATCGGCGCGATGAACATGATCGCGAGATCCGGATCGTTCACCGGCATGGCGGCGTTCTGGCCGACGAAATTGTAATGCGTGATCGCCGACGAGGTCGCCACGACCTTGGCGCCGGAGACATAGGCACCGGCGTCGGTCTCTTTCTGAATGGTGATGAACACGTCGCGCACCTGATCCGCCGCCTTGTTGCGGTCAACCGGCGGATTGACGATGGCGTGATTCATGAACAGGACGTTGTCCTGCGCGCGGCGGTACCAAGCCTTCGCGTTGTCGGCGAATTTTTCATAGAAATCGTACTGCACGCCGAGCGTATTCATCAGCGACGCCTTGTAGTCCGGCGTGCGCCCCATCCAGCCGTAGGACATGCGCGCCCACGCGGCGATCGCCTCGCGCTGGGCGATCAGGTCCTCGCGCGATTGCGCGACGCGGAAGAATTTGTGGGTGAAGCCGCCGTTGCTGCCATCGGTCGGGCAGGTCAGCAAATCCTTCTGCTTCGGGTCGTGCAGCGCGTCGTAGAGCTTGGCGATCGAGCGCACGGAATTGCGGAACGCCGGATGCGTGGTGACATCTTTGACGCGCTCGCCGTAGATGTAGACCTCGCGCTCGTCGCGAAGACTTTGGATATACTCTTTGCCGGTGAACGGCCGCCGTTTACCGGCGATGATGTCCTCGGGCTTCATCCGGCTCATCGCGTTCCTCCGTGTCGGCGCGTTGCGCCCAGCCTTTCACCGAACATGCCGCTGCGCCACGCGAACGCCAAGGCATGATTTGGGGGTTCACCGGGACTATCGGGGGCCGATCCGCACCCCGGCGTTGCCGCCCTAACTGCCCCCTGTTAAGACTTTGATTCAACCGCTCAACGGCAGCGCCGCGGGCGGCAGGCGCCGGGACAGTACAGGGGAGCCCGTTTCGGGCGGATGGCCGACGCATGGAAGTCTTCATCCAGCAACTCATCAACGGCATTACGCTCGGTTCGATCTATGGGCTGATCGCCATCGGCTACACGATGGTGTTCGGCATCATCGGCATGGTGAACTTCGCCCATGGTGATGTGTTCATGGTGTCGAGCTTCATCGCGCTGATCGTGCTGCTTATCCTCACCTCGTGGCTCGGGATGGCCTCCGTGGCCCTCGCCCTCCTGATCGTCCTGATCGTCGCGATGGTATTCACCTCGCTGGTGAACTGGGTGATCGAGCGGGTGGCCTACCGGCCCTTGCGCGGCTCGTTCCGCCTCGCGCCGCTGATCTCGGCGATCGGCATGTCGATCTTCCTGTCGAACTTCGTGCAGGTGACGCAGGGTCCGCGCAACAAGGCGACGGAACCGCTGCTGCGCGATGTCATCGTGCTCATACACGGCGACTACGACGTGACCATCTCGTACCGGCAGCTCATCATCTGGGGAATTACCGCGGTGCTGCTCGCGGGGTTCTGGTACCTGGTGTCGCGCACGTCGCTTGGCCGCGCACAGCGCGCCTGCGAGCAGGACCAGAAGATGGCCGCGCTGGTCGGCGTCGACGTCGACCGCACCATTTCGATCACTTTCGTGATCGGGGCGGCGCTCGCCGCCGTCGCCGGCACCATGTACCTGATGTACTACGGCGTGGTGAATTTCTCCGACGGCTTCGTGCCCGGCATCAAGGCGTTCACGGCCGCCGTGCTCGGCGGCATCGGATCGCTGCCCGGCGCGGTGATCGGCGGAATTCTCATTGGCCTGATCGAAACGATGTGGTCGGCCTATTTCTCGATCGACTACAAGGACGTCGCCGCCTTTTCGATCCTCGTCATCACGCTGATCTTCCTGCCGCAGGGCCTGCTCGGCCGGCCGGAAGTCGAGAAGGTGTGACATGGCGGTCGCCGCGACGACGAGCGCTCCGCGCGTCGAGGTCGGCAAGGCGCTGAAGGACGCGGCGGTCACTGCCGCCATCTCGTTCGCGCTGCTGCTGCCGCTGATTGGCTTCAAGACCGTGCAGAACATGCGCAACGAGCTCGAGCTCGAAACGCGCATTCCCCTCCTCCTCGCGATTGTCGCGGTCATCACGGCCGCGCGGCTGTTCGGCATGCTGGTGATCGCCCCGTGGCGCGAGCGGCGCGCATTGCGCCCCGGCGCCGAAAACGCGCGCCTGACCGCGGTCAAGACGGCGTTCGCCAGCTGGTTCACGCCCTTCGCGATGGGATTCGTGGTGGTCTATCCGATCATCATCATGGTGTTCTTCCCGCAAGGCGCACTGAAGTGGATCGACAATTTCGGCATCCAGATCCTGATCTACGTGATGCTCGGCTGGGGGCTGAACATCGTGGTCGGGCTGGCCGGCCTGCTCGATCTCGGCTACGTGGCGTTCTACGCGGTCGGCTCGTATTCCTACGCGCTGCTCGCGAAGGAATTCGGCCTCTCGTTCTGGATCCTGCTGCCGCTTGCCGGCATCCTCTCGGCCTTCTGGGGCGTTCTGCTCGGCTTTCCGGTGCTGCGGCTGCGCGGCGACTATCTGGCGATCGTCACGCTCGCCTTCGGCGAGATCATCCGCCTCATTCTGATCAACTGGGTGTCGTTCACCGGAGGCTATGCGGGCGTCAGCGGCATCCCGCGCCCGACGCTGTTCGGCATTCCGTTCAACGCGTCGGACGAGGGCTTCGCGGCGACCTTCGGGCTGGAATTCTCCCCGGTCTACCGCACGCTGTTTCTTTATTACATCATCCTCGCGCTTGCGCTGGTCACCGCCTACGTGACGATCCGGCTGCGCCAGCTTCCCGTCGGGCGCGCGTGGGAAGCGCTGCGCGAGGACGAAATCGCCTGCCGCTCGCTCGGCATCAACACCACCAACACCAAGCTCACCGCATTCGCGATGGGCGCGATGTTCGCGGGCTTCGCGGGATCGTTCTTCGCCGCGCGCCAAGGCTTCATCTCGCCGGAGTCCTTCACGTTCCTCGAATCCGCAACGATCCTCTCGATCGTCGTGCTCGGCGGCATGGGCAGCCAGATCGGGGTCGCGGTCGCCGCGGTCGTGATGATCGGCGGCACCGAGATCATGCGCGAGCTCGATTTCCTCAAATACATTTTCGGCAATGACTTCGATCCGACCCAGTACCGCATGCTGATCTTCGGCTTCGGAATGGTGCTGATCATGATCTGGAAACCGCGCGGCCTCGTCGGCACGCGCGAGCCCTCCGCGTTCTACAAGGAGCGCCGCACCATCCTCGGCACGCACGTGAAGGAAGGCCACGGATGACCGCGGGCTCTCTTTCCTGTCCCTCCCCCATAGGGGGAGGGTGGTTCGGCCAAAGGCCGAACCCGGTGGGGTCGTGAACGCCCCCTCGCCCGCGCCGGTGCTGCGCG